>JANTFM010000213.1 GCA_024763475.1 Acidobacteriota bacterium
CTCCTCGGCCGAAGCTCCTTTCACGGGAGTTTCGCTGCACCCTAGCTCACCCAGGTTGATTCTCGTCCCTCTCTGCCGGCGCACGTCTTGTTGAAGCCTGGCTTCTGCGTGGCCTCACCCAGGTTTGCGTGGCCTCACCCAGGTTGGTGAAGTTTTCCTCGGCCAACGCTCCTTTCGTGGGAGTCTTGCTGCACCCTGGCTCACCCAGGTTGATGGAGATCCATATTCCGCAAGCGTTTAGATTGTTCCGGATATGTCCTGAACTGTTTGACAGCAACAGCCTTGATGGAGACTCACGCGTATCAACCTGGGTGAGTGCGTCAGGGCGTCTCGCGGCCACAGCCGTCTACGGCGACGACGCGGTAGAAGACGGTGCCGGGATTCGAGTCGGACCAGTTGGTGGAGGCGACCTCCGCGTAAGGGGCGGTATCGTCCACCTGGTCGCTATGAGTTGACAGGCGGATGCGATAGGTCTGCGCTCCAGGAGCTTGGTCCCAAGTAAGTGTGGGACCACTGTCCGTAAGCATCATGTGCAGGCTGGCGCCGAGGGGCTGGCCGGATTCGGCGATGTCAACGGAGCGGCTGGCCGGAACGGAGTGATTGCCGCGACTGTCAATACTGCGCACCTCGATCTGGTGGCGTCCTGTCGAGAGAGACAGGCTGAGGTCGAAGACCTCATGTTGGGAGTCGTACTGGCCATCTCTGGGGAAGCAGAGGCCGCTCTGCCATCCGCCACCGTTGACGCGCACTTCGACTCGGTTCAGACGGTGCAAGGTGATGTTTCGCCTTGGCGTGACGAAGCTGGGATTCACGTTGACTGGGGCAAGGACGGTCGCGTCGCCCTCGAGAGTAACCAGTCCATCACAGGAAAGATCACCCGAAACGAGGTTGAGAGTCACCTCTGGAGGAACGGCCAGAAGGTCCGGTGTTCCGTCGAGATCGAGATCAAAGGTACCGACCTGCCTACGGGTTGCATCCGATGCATGGGGAGAGTTGTTGATCATGACGTCCGGAGTCACCGTGCCGCAGCCATTCTCGCAGTTCTCATTGGTACCCGCACTGTAGCCCGTGGCGGCTCCACAGCTGCACTCGGAGGAGGCGTACTGATCGAGGCCGAAGAAAGAGTGGTGAATCTCATGGCGCAGAACCCAGTTGAAGCGGGACAAGCCCCAGTTGCTGTTGTCTGTGGTCATCACCAGATGAGGTCCCCCGATCCAGGCGTAAGCGAAGCGGCCGTCGGCGAATCTCCCATCTGCATCCTGATCTGAATTGACGACAAAGACATTGATGGCCCAATCACTCCCGTCATCCATCCGGGTCTGGTCCGCAAAGAGACGGGATCGCGTCAGGCGGGAACCCTCTCGATAGCCTAGCTTTGCGAGAACCTCTTTCGCCCACCGGTCCTCTCCGTTGCTTCCGGAAGGGTCCGCAGCGCGGGTGATGGGCTCGTAGTTGGTTTCGAGGCGCGGATCACTGCGACCGGAATAGAGGTGCACGGTAAAGCTTAGACCGGCACCGGGATACATCGCGTCCAAATCTGTTGCCGCCTCCATGGACTCAGCGAGGACTCGGGCCTCTAAGGTCTCGTTCCAGTCTTCGCTGCTGCGATCGACATAGCCATTGCTCTCGAGCAACAGGAGGTTGAGACTGATCCTGCCCGCGAGATACTCGCTCGTATTCTGCCAGTCCGCCCCGGCAGGGCGGAGCCCTGCTGGTGCGTCCTTGCGATAGGCTCCATCGAGATCATCCCACCAGTCCGGTCCCACCAAGGTGTCGCTGTGGAGCGGCTCCAATGGTAGCTCTGTTGCCGACCCTTCAGGCAGGAGAGCGCGAGCCCTGGCCCATTCCTGAACGAGGGGAGGGAGCTCAGCCGCGCCTTCGAGAACGGCCCCATCCTCTTCGAGGCGGGAGAAGGCTCTGAGCCGTGAACGGCGGAGGAGCGCATCTCTGCCGCGCTCGGGCACGCGGACGATCGCAGCCCCGAGTTCTGGTACGAAGACGAGGAGTCGCGCGCCGCTCGGTCTGAGCGATTTGCTGAGCGTTGCCTGATCGAGGCCGTCTGTCAGGACCAGCACGGTTCCATCTTGTGCCGGTACAGCGGTTCCGACGAACAAGATCAAAGAAAACAGAACGATAATGAATGAGCGCGGCAAGTCACAGTGACTCAAGGGCTTCCTCTCCAACTCTCGTATGCATCCGGGGAGGAAATATGGTGCTCGGCAGCTCTTGAGTCACGCGTGCGGGACGGAAAGCTCAGGCGAGTCGCTCAAAAACACGTCGCAGGGTAGCGATCGTCCAATCCGCCTCCTTGGCCGTGATGGTCAGCGGCGGTGCGACACGAATCGTATGCGTATGGGTTTCCTTGCAGAGTACGCCTTCGCCCTGAAGCTCCTCGCAGTAGCGGCGGGCCCCTCCGGCCTCGGGGTTGAGCTCGATACCAATCCAGAGGCCAATCACTCTCAGCTCGCGGATCGAGTTCGTGTGGATCGCGCGGAGCCCCTCTTCGAAGCGCTTGCCGATGGCCTTGGCGTTGTCGACGAGCTTCTCGTCCTGCAGCACCTTGAGGGCCTCGCTAGCGACGGCGGCGGCGAGGGGGTTGCCGCCATAGGTCGAGCCGTGGTCACCTGGGTGGAAGACGCCCATTAGTTCTTCGTCTGCAAGAAATGCTGATACGGGGTACATGCCGCCGGAAAGCGCTTTGCCTAGAATCAATCCGTCGGGACGGACGCCCTCCTCATGCTGGTACGCGAAGAGCTCGCCGGTGCGACCCAAGCCAGACTGAATCTCATCCAGAATCATCAGGACCCTCTCGCGGGTGCAGATCTCGCGCAGCGTCTTCAGCGTGCCCGCAGGAGGAATGATAATGCCGCCCTCGCCCTGCACCGGCTCCATCAGCACGGCAACCGTATTCGGTGTTATCGCCTGCTCCACCGCATCCATGTCGCCATAGGGAAGAATCTTGAACCCCGGGGTCAGGGGGCCGAAACCGTCCTTGTACTGCTCCTCGGAGGAGAAAGAGATGATGGTCACGGTCCGGCCGTGGAAATTGTTTTCGAAGACGAGGATCTCGGCCTTGTCCGCATCGACACCTTTAACCTTGTATCCCCATTTGCGGGCGGCTTTGATTGCGGTCTCGACGGCTTCCGCGCCGGAGTTCATCGCCAGGACGCGCTGGTAGCCCGTCAATTCGCAGATCTGCTGGCAAAAAGGGCCAAAGACGTCGTTGCGAAACGCGCGGGATGTCAGGGCGAGCTTCTGAGCCTGGTCTCCAAGCGCTTTTACGAGGCGGGGATGGTTGTGGCCCTGGTTTACCGCGCTGTAGGCGGCCAGGCAATCCAAGTATTTCTTTCCTTCAACGTCCCAGACGAAACAGCCCTCACCTCGAGTTAAAACCACATCCAACGGATGATAATTGTGGGCACCGAAGCGGTCTTCAATCGCAATGAGTTCGCGGGCGTCCTTCGGTGTCTTCGACATGGTTCATCTCCTCAGAGAATGGGGGGCAGCAAGCCTCACCGTGTTCAGGTCTGATCTGCGAAAAGAGCGCTCGGTCGCTTGGCGGAGCGCGGATAGCCATCATGCCACCGAACGAACTGTCGGCAAGGCACTCCCGCGGAAAGTCGATTCTACCGGGAGCTTGGGGTCCGTCTTGTCGTTGCGCGTCGGCCATGGGATGGTTTACGTCGATGCGGCGCATGGTACCCCCGTGGAGCGAAGAATGTTGCACGCTACTATTGGCAACGATGTCGCTCCGCAAAAGACCGTATTCGTTCGCTACATGACGTGCGGCAGCACAAGTTCACCGAATCGGCGAGGTGCAACATTCTTCGCTCCACGGTGCATGGTACAAGTGACCGTGCGGGCGAGCGGAAGGAGCGGGCCATGATCGAACGGGGAGAGCTGGTCGAGTATCTTG
Organism: Acidobacteriota bacterium; assembly: GCA_024763475.1. Taxonomy (GTDB): domain Bacteria; phylum Acidobacteriota; class Polarisedimenticolia; order J045; family J045; genus JANTFM01. The sequence goes on from JANTFM010000213.1 coordinate 3,917, forward strand.
ATCGTTATCTTGCCGTAGGCGACGTGCAGGACGACTGTCCCAACGGCTTGCAGGTCGAAGGCAAGACGTCGATCCACCGTTTGGCTGTGGGGGTTACGGCATGCCAGGCGCTCCTTTCGCGCGCGCGAAGGTGGGGCGCTGATGCTGTTCTCGTCCACCACGGGATCTTCTGGAACTCGAAGGAGGGAACCAGGATCGAGCGCTCGTTGCGCCAGCGGCTGATGATATTGCTGGACGAGAAGATGTCGCTTCTCGCCTATCACTTGCCCCTCGATTGCCACCCGGAGGTAGGCAATAACGCGATTCTCGCGCAACAGCTCGGCGCGTCGAAAGTAGAGCAGGCCTTTCCTCATCGAGGGACGGCGATTGGGCTTCGTTGCGAGTTGCCCGAGGCGATCAGCGCCGACAGCTTCTTCGCGCGTGTCGCCCGAGTCACCGGCCGCGATCCGCTTGTCATTCCCGGGGGGGAGACGAAGATCATGACCTTCGGAATTGTGACAGGTCGCGCTCCTAACTCCGCGGTGGAGGCTGTTCGTCTGGGCCTCGACGCGTTCTTGACGGGTGAGGGGAGTGAGCCGGTAGTGCACTTGGCGAGGGAAGAAGGGCTGCACTTCATTGCAGCGGGGCACCATGCGACGGAACGTTTTGGTGTACAGGCTCTCGGCGATCATCTTGCGAAGCGATTCAAGCTGGAGCTGTCTTTTCTGGACATAGGCAATCCGGTGTGAGCGAGTGACCCCGGACAGAAGTCCATCCATGAACATACCGCATATGTGTCACGTGTAAGGCGGCGATAAACACAACCCAAAGCGTTTATACTAGATTTTTCCTCGATCTAGGTGACCTATGGTGTTGACTTGTTCCCGAAAACATCTGGTGCTGCGCAGACCTGCTGGTCCTCGGCGCTATGTCCTCGTCTTAATGGTCCTGCTGGTGCTCGCGTCGTCTGGTTCCTGCAACCTCTTCGAGCCGATGGATCCCCAGCAGGTCGTTGCGGAGTTCTGCAAACAGGACCTCCTCGGAGCGCGTCTCGAAAAGGGGCGCTGGTCTGAGATCGAGGACTACATCGACTGGCCTATCGACGAAGGATCTACTCGCACCGTTGCAATCAGCGGCTATCGTGTCGGGACGGCGAAAATCGCTGAGTTGAGCGCTGAGGTTCCGGTGGTCTATTTCGTCCGCGGTGTCCTCGAAGGGGAGCAGTGGCAGTCTTGGGCCCAGGGTGAGGGGCGGCATCTCGTAAAGAGTGCCCCGAAAGAAGTTGATTTTCGCCTGGAGTCTGTGGACGGCGATTGGGTGATTGTGGAACCTCGACTTGCTCCACATGTATCTCTTTCGCTGCTCTCGGAGCATTTGCCTGCGGAGGCCACAGGAAGTCCGTAGGTAGATTTACGAGAAAGTAATATTCGTCTGCTCACAAAAGGTCCCTCCTGGCCACCCTCTTCGCGGTATTATCAACGAACTGCGCGTTAGTTTTCGCGTGCGCCCAACCCTAGGGAGTCTCTCGACGATGTTGCTGGCCGAACTGGAAGACCTGCTTGACGACAAGGAGATCGGTGATCCCGCGTTGGTTGAGCTGCTGGACCGGGAGTTTGAGGACTTTCGCGAGGACCTCCTCGCCGCCGATCCGGAAACCATGGCTTACCTGGTAGCAACGGCCTCACTCTTTCGGGAACAGACGAAGGCGTTCGATCTCATGCGGAGGGTTCTCCCCATGGTGGAAGAGCGTCCCGGGGGGATTTCCCAGTTCTATACGGACCAGGAGCGGGTCTGGCGAGGACGCAAGGACAAGAGATACCACGATGTGGAGTACCTGCGAATCGTGCTCGGCGTCAAGGATCACATGCTAAAAAAAGCCCCCAAGAAGGCCGACGAGAACGATCTCGAACTGGGGGACGAAGGCATGGATGCGCTTCTGCAGGGTCTGCTAGGAGGTCTCAAAGACGACTGAGTCGAGGGGTCAGTGGTAACACACTGGCAGGGCGATATTTAGGGGGTAACTCCAGGGTCTGGTCACCCTGGACAGGTGGAGTGTAATGGGATACGCTGCAACACTCTCAATCGGTGCATTTAAGAAGAAGGCCGGACGGCTGATCTACTTCCCATGGGGTATCCTCGGTTCAGGATATGAGGTGCAGAGCTGGGAGAGACGTCGGCATCTCGTGGCTTTCGACCGCATCAGCCTCGCGCTATCACTCTTTCTGGTGAGCCTCGCCGGGCTCTTCGGTGGCTGGCTCCCTTGCATCTGCTCTATTCTGGCTCTTGGACTGATCCGGCATGCGTATGTGCGCCGTGCCGTACGTGCCATGCCGCGGTCTCCGGAACGGCTCGGTTTCGTTGAGAACCTGCGGAACCAGGCCAGCGAGCACAGCGTTTGGTCTCTCCTATGCGTTGAGGTGCTGACGGTGGTTCTTGCTGCTGCGGCAGCCTGGAGTTTCTCGAAGGGTGGTCAGCTCCCGGTCTTCACCGCCATCGTCGGTCTGCTCCTTCTCCCCTGTGTTCTGGTCTTTGCCCTGATGATTCGCGAGAAGGTGCGCGGAAGCCGCCCTGCCTAATGTCCCGGGACTGGACATAAGCTCTGCTGGATCCCAGCTTTGCCATGAGGCAGGGCGAAATGATGGCCAGGAAAAGGGCAAAGGCGGTTCCCCGTCCGAAAAGGTGGTACGAGAGCACCTTGCTCCAGGTGCTTGGAATCGTGGTGCCTGTGCTGATCATTCTGACACTCGTTGTCTCGCTGGCGATGCGTCGGGAGCGAACCCGAGGGGTCACAGAGTTGGCGGATCGCCCTCAAGTAAGCGTGGCTGACCGTTTCTTTGCAGACCGCCCGGAGGGTCAGATTGGCATCACCCCGAGGTCCGCAGACAGGGAGCTTCCCGAGATCGAACGGCCGCCGGCTCCGTCATTGGAGGATCTCGAGCTCCGTGATGCTCGCATTGCCTCCATCGAGCAGAGTGAGGCCTTCGAAGCGATGACACTCGACGAGTTCTACAGCGCGCAGGCCAACCCGAGCCTGAGCGCTGCCCAGCGCGAGGACCTCGGAAATCGGCTGGCGGGGCGGAGGGTTCTCTGGAACGGCACGGTCGAGAAGATCAGCCCCCAGGACGACGGGACCGTCAACATTACGATACACAACGAACGAGACGCCTTCCAGCGAGCGTTTCTGGCCTTTCCGCGAGACC
>JANTFM010000214.1 GCA_024763475.1 Acidobacteriota bacterium
CGGGGGAGGCACTCGGAGAATCGAAGACAGGGGCGGGGCTTCCCCGGGAGGGGGGCAGTGAGCATGTCGTGGAGGCCGTATCGGAGTTCCATGATGGGTCCGTGCCTGGCGCTTCTGGCCCTGGTCTTTCCGTCGTGCGCACTCCACTCGCAACCTTCCACCGGGGCGATGCCGACACCTGCCCGAGAACGAGTACCCCCCACCATCGCTGCAGCGGAACCACAAACCGCGGGCAAACCCTCACCTGCACTCCCTGTGATCACCCGCGTGGATATCGAGGACTACCGGGATCCCGTAGACCTGGCCTCGTTCTTTTCGTCAGACCGGATCGTGCGGCTTTCCATACGAGACGCATCCCTGGAAGAAGTGATCTCGGTCCTTCGCCGGACCAGTGAGCGGAGAATCCGCGTAGATCCAGGCCTCGAACGAACGGTCAGCGCGAGCTTCCATGACCTTCCACTCCACAAAGCCATGACAGCTCTGCTGACAGACCTGGACCTTGCCGCCTACTTGGATGGCCAGACGCTTCGAATCGCAGAACCCGGACCGGTCACCGTAGCCTTCCACCTGTCCCTTCCCGACTCTGCCGCCGCGTGGCCGGAGAGTGAATGGGGATCCCTTGAAAAGACCGTGGCTCTCGCCCTGTCGGAGCAGGGCGAGCTGCGCCTGTCTCTCGTGGGCAGGGTGCTCCTTATCCGTGATCGGCCGAAGAACGTGGACGCCGCCGAGCGGATTCTCCGAGAAATCCTAGAGTCGACGGGCCATGACGAGCGCTGAGTGTCGTTGACTTCTCGTGACGAGAAAGATTGAGAGCGCGCCTTGACGGATTCAGCCTCGGACCGTACTCTCATGCCTCTCGGGCGGTTAGCTCAGCTGGGAGAGCGCCTGCTTTACACGCAGGAAGTCACTGGTTCGAGCCCGGTACCGCCTACCATATGTACGCCCAAGCGGGGGCGTGGTGCAGCTTGGTTAGCACGCAGGCCTGTCAAGCCTGAGGTCGCGGGTTCGAGTCCCGTCGCTCCCGCCAATTTGCGTCATCGCATGACCAGCGTCCCGGGCGAGTCGTTCTTGTTTTTGGCTGACTCGCAACGGGAGCGACTCGTGCAACACCCTCGGGCCGCTGTTAGCATCGAAGCCATGTCCGCCGTCGCATCATCCCGGCGCGGGCCGGACCCTCGTGTTCCGCACCGAAGACTCCTCGTCTTGGTCGGCGAGTCATGGCCGTCGCTGGCAAGGTCCTCGGCGTGCTCTGCCAAGCCACAGGCCGACGACGGCATAGCGGGAGTCTGCGGAGACAGTCCACCGCAACCCAAGGCGTCGAGAGCCAGCGAAGATGACAAGGACGTCGCGGTGCGCGTCACGAGGCTGAGAGTCCTGCTGTCTCTTCTCGTGGCTGCCGTCTGCGGCCTCTGCTGCTACGCCCAAGACACACCCCGCCAAAGCACACATACCGACGAGGTCAAGGTCACACGGATCCTCGTGGATACGCGAGTTCTCGATCCCGAGGGACACCCGGTGGAGGGGCTCTCTCTGACGAATTTTCGAGTTCGGATCGGGTACCGGCGGGCGATGGTCGAGGCCGTGGAATGGATCCCCGGATACTCAGCATCCCCTGCCAAACAGGAGGCCGGGCCGACAACTCCGGCCACCAAGACACCCACGTCGACAGGCACACTTCGCCCTCATCCGGAAAATCCCGGGCGCCTGCTGATCTTCTTCTTCCAACGCAACCTCGATCGCTCGCGGATCGTAGGACTGATGAAGATGGTTCAACGCGCGGAGGAACTCCTCAACGTCCTGCCCCCGGAAGACCAGATCGCCGTCCTGAGCTACGACTCACGGCTACATCTTTACAGCGACTTCACGACCGACCGGGACCGAACGCGAGAGATTCTGCGCAACGCGATCATCACCTTCCGTAACCCCGGCGAATTGCCGCCTTGCGATCTGCCGTCCATCGCGAAGCACTTCGACTACGTCGCGGCAGCCCATGCGGCGAGTCCCGAGCGGGCCCTCTGGGTCTTGGGACGGGCTCTCGAACAGCTCCCCGGGTCGAAGTCGTTGCTGTTCTTCGGTTGGGGCCTGGGACGAATGATCGACGGGTCCTTCGTTCAGCTGCGCGCGGAATACGGGACCGCACTTCGCTCGTTGACCGAGGCGCGCGTCACGGTCTTTTCTCTCGACGTGACCAACGCCGACTATCACAGTCTCGAAGGACCGCTACGAACGGTCGCCCTCGACACGGGCGGCTTCTACGTGAAGACCCATATCTTCTCGAAGATCGCCGTCGACCGAGTCCGCCGGGCGATTCACGGACACTACCTGCTGACCATTCGCGCACCCGAGGGTCTTCCCCCAGGCCGCCATCCACTGCGCGTCTCGCTGCGCAACGCAAATGGCAACGTTTACGCAAGGCGCTGGGTCTACTGAACCTGCTGCAGACTCGCGGCCAGGGCTTCGCACCCAAGCATCCGCACCGATGCACCATCGTGGTGGAGGCCCTGGGCATCCGCGCCGATACACCGTCGTAGTGGAGGCCGTGGGCATCAGCGCCGATGCACGATCGTGGTGGAGGCCGTGGGCATCCGCGCCGATACACCGTCGTAGTGGAGGCCGTGGGCATCAGCATCGATGCGCCATCATGGTGGAGGCCTGGGTCTCAGCGGCGATGCACCATCGTGGTGGAGGCCTGATCGGTGGGCATCAGCAAGATCTCCTCCACGTTGACATGCGCAGGACGGGTCACACACCAGTTGAGGGCGTCGGCAACGTCCTCCGCAACCAGGGGGCGAGTGCCTTCGTAGACCTTCTCCGCACGCTCCTTGTCACCATCGAAGCGCACCTCGCTGAACTCCGTCGCCACCAGGCCCGGATCGATCGTGGTCACGCGGATCCCGGTCCCGTGAAGATCGATCCGAAGTCCCTTGTTGAGCGCCCGAACAAAGAACTTCGTCCCGCAATACACGGCACCATTCGGGTAGACCTCCCGGCCCGAGACGGACCCGATATTGACGATGTGTCCGAACGAACGCTCCACCATCCCGGGTATGACCATGCGGCTGACGTTCAACAGCCCGGTAATGTTCGTCTCAACCATTCGATCCCAGTGGTCGAAGTCACCCGCCTGAAAGGGATCCAGTCCAGCCGCCAGGCCCGCGTTATTCACCAGGAGATCGATTTCTCCCCAGCCCGCTGCGGAGATCTTGGCGATGGAGTCCCGCACGTCCTGGCGATCCCGAAGATCGACCGTCAATGCGCCGCAGGCATCCGCCCCAAAGTGCCCGACGATCTCGTCTCGCAGCGCCTCGATACGAGCCTCACGGCGTGCGGCCAGGATGACTCTCATACCGCTCCTAGCGAGGCTTCGCGCGCAAGCCTCCCCGATCCCTGAACTCGCTCCCGTGACCAATGCGATCCTGCCCTCAAGTGTTCCCATGCGACCTCCTCCGAATCAGACCGGAAGGCTCCGGACAGGATATGTTAGCGCCTTCGCCGAATTCCAGCCCGGACCATCGCTCTTAGCGGCGCGCGAGGGACGCCCCCTTCCCGCCGCGACACCCGAAGACTCAAGTATCCGCTTGTGGACCCGAAGAGACGCGTGAGGGTACGCCTGTGTTTCTTAGAAAATGGTTTCAAAGCAAGAGTTCGAACGCGCAGACATCCGACGCCGGCACCGCGCATTTGAAGCAGCGCGACGGCAGCGGCGAGGACACGGTGGCCACTGCGACCATGGAGCCGCCGGCTGAAGGGGATTCGTTCCCGGAGCCTCCGGCGCCCGTACGGGACGAGGGGTGGTGTACAAGAGAGGAAATCGCCGCCCTCCGGCACGTCAGGGACGAGAAACAACTCGCGCAGGTCATCTCGCGGAAAGTCCCGGGTGCCGGCCGGGAGGAAGTGCTCTTCCGCTACTACCTCTCCAGGGCGGTCTATCTCGGGGAGTTCGAACTGCCGGTGCTTCCCCGATCCGCGACGGAGGTCCTCCAACTCTCGCGCAACCCGGCCGCGGAGATCGACGACTACGTCCGCGTCATCGGAGGGGATCCGTCCCTGCTCCGTGGCATCGTCGACACCGCGAACTCGCCGTTTTTTGCGTCTCTCTCCGGTACGACCAGCCTCGATCAGGCCATCGTCCGCATCGGGCTGCGCCAGGTCGAGCAGCTCACGATGTTCCACGCCATGCGCTCCAAGATCTTCCGGGTTCCGGGATACGAGGCCCTGATTCGTTCCTTGACCGCACACGCCATCACGGCGGCAGTCGCAGCGCAGATCGTCGCGCCCAAGGTGCTCGCTCTGCCAGCCGACGCGTTCCTGTCGGGCGTGTTCCACGATGTGGGAAAGCTCGTACTCATCAGCGTGATCGGAAACGTACAGAAGCGTCTGCACTGGCAGGCTCCTCCAGCGCTGGTCGCGTCCTGCTTCGAGACCTACCACGTGTCCTTCGGCGAAGTCGTCTGCAGGCACTGGAACTTCCCGGCGCAGATCTGTGAAGCCGTGGGCAGCCACCACGACGCGAAACGCGCCGCGGAGAAGACCTTGGACCGGGCAGTCTACCTGGGCAATCTCCTCGCCCATGCGATGGTCGACGAAGACCTTTCCAGCACGCTGGCAAGCGACTACGTGGCGAGAGCGAGCAATCTCGACCAGGCCGATCTCGAGCAGGTCCAGGCGGAAATCGAGAAGGAAATGCAGGCCTACGAGACCATCGGAAGCTGACGCGAGAGAGTCCGGCCGAGCCGCGAGAGACTCATGATTATTCCTGGCCCGGAGCCTATATTCTGCGCTGGTTCCGGTCCCTTGCCGGGACCGCCGGAGCGACCAGGATGCCGGACGTCGCCATCGAGACCCTGAGAGAGCTGCTCTCCCGCCCGGAGGGACGCTGGACTCTCGGCGACGCCGCCGCTGCGGTCGCAAGCCTCGGCCCGAAGCGCATCACACCCAACTCCATCCGCCGTCAACTCGACGCAATCGCCGGCACGGTGCGTGAACAGATCGGCACTGCCGAGCATCCGATCTTCATCGCCGGGGGCATCTCCCGCTGCCTGTTCGGCGAGCTCGGTTTTCGGGTGGACGATGACGAGCTGGCTCCAGCTCACCGCGCTATCGACCGGGCTCTCGAGCAGCGCGTCGCTGCCTCCTCCCTGATGGCGTTGATCTACGTCGAGCTGGCGCGACGCGTCCGCGTGCATGTCGAAGGCACGGGTCTGCCCGGCGGGCTGATCCTCCGGCTGCGCCACGCGGGCCGGCAGTGTCATGTTGAGGCCACAGGCGTTTTCCCCCTGATCTCCACCGAGCAACTCTCCCGCCGGGTTCACAGCGCCACATCGGGCCGGGTCAGCTTCCGCGAGGAAGGCCTCGGCTCGATCAGCTCGTGCCAGTTGCTCGCCCGGTTGATTCAGGATCTCAAGCGTGTGTACTGGCGCCGCGAGTGCTATGCCGACGCGCTCAGATCTGTCGAGATGATCCTCGCCATTCGGCCGGACGACCCCCGGGAAATGAGGGACCGCGGGCGCCTGCTCTATCTGCTGGGCCGCCATGAGGATGCCATTCTCCAGCTGGAAGCTTTCCTGGCCGTCAGCCCCCAGGGAGAGGACGCGGAGGCGATTCGCCTGCTGCTCGTCCACGCACGCAACCGCAACGATTCGTCAGTCCTTTAGGTTCACTGTCCCAAGGGCTCTGTGTCCCAAAGGGTCTGTGTCCCATAGCTTCCCCCGTGGAGCGAAGAATCTTGCACGCCACTTCTGTCGATGAAATCTTTCCATTGAGTGCCGTATTTGTTCGATACATGGCGCGTCGCAGCATGAGTTCTCCGAATCGTCGAGGTGCAACATTCTTCGCTCCACGGCGCAGAGGTTCTGTGTCCCAAAGGTTCTGTGTCCCAGAGGTTCTGTGTCCCAAGGATGCGCTGGTTTTCGGACACGCTGTCCGAAGGGTGCGCTAAGCTGGGCCCATGAACGAGAAGAACTCGCCACGCAAAACCATCGAAATGGCCTCGTTGAGCGGGAGCGAGAGCTACTTCCTGATGATCTCGGCCATCGTGCCTCGCCCCATTGCCTGGGTCTCCAGCCGCGGGCGCAACGGCATCGACAACCTCGCCCCTTTCTCGTTTTTCCAAGGCGTCAGCTCATCTCCTCCGATCCTGATGCTGGCCATCGCCACGAAGAAGAGCAGCGGCGAGAGCAAGGACACGCTAGCCAACATCCTCGCCACCAAGGAGTTCGTCGTGGGAACGGTTCACGGGGAACAAGGCCCGACGATGGCCGCCAGCGCCGCCGAGTTTGCGGCGGGCGAGAGTGAGTTCGAGGCGCTGGGAATCGAAACCTTCCCCTCGCTGCGTGTCGCGCCACCCTGCATCGCCGGATCCGGCGTAAACCTCGAGTGCCGTCTCCACGAGACCCACGAGATCGGCAACTCCGTGGCAGTCTTCGGCGAGATCCTGTTGGCTCATGTGCGCGAGGAGCTGCTCGATGCCCGCGGAGTCGTGGATAGCAATTCCCTGCGCCCGCTGGGGCGATTGGGCGGCTCGCTCTACCTGCCCTATACCGACGCGACACGCCTCTAGCCCCTGAAACCGGACCCATCCCCCCCGACGCGATGCGCCGCTGGCCGGCGATCCTGGAGTCCCTCACCACCCGATGCGACACGTCACGAACCCGCGATCCCGGAACCCATCCACCACCCGATGCGACACGTCACGAACCCGCGATCCCGGAGCCCATCCACCACCCGATGCGACACGTCACGAACCCGCGATCCCGGAACCCATCCCCCGCCGGAGGATCCAGCACACGCCTGCAACACCCCGACGCCCAGGTTCCCTTCAAGTAACTGACGAATCATCCCAATTAACTAGGCAGTTTGCCACTGGGGCCCCTCGCCGGTTATCCTTCGCGGCTCACGGGCGCAGAGGATTTGCCCGCCTTTTATTGGCTTGCAGCCGCCGGAGGTCCAGCGGTCTGCGACACCACTTTCACGAGGGATGACACGATGAAGATCCTCGTCTGCATCAAGCAAGTTCCTGACCGCGATGCCCGCCTGGTTCTCAACT
>JANTFM010000215.1 GCA_024763475.1 Acidobacteriota bacterium
TGTTTCGCAGTGGCAGGATGCCGATCGCATCTGCGTCTGTCGCGGCCGCGGGTTCTTGGGATGCTGCCGCGCGCGTATCTTTAGGATCCTTGTCCATCTCTTTCGACATCATCAGTGAAGCTCCCGTTCCGTTCGTTAATCATTCCCGGACGCATAAGATGGCGCTCACGCATCGTCAAGTACTCGATCTGGACCGTGCGTGATGGCAAGCGTGCACGCCCAGACATTTCATGAGCTCTGCGGCCGCGGCCGCGCAGGCTCAGCCGAAGGGCTTGTGACGAGTGATCTGGGCTGGAGATCTCAGAAGAGCCGGTGGTCTCGATCGGCAATTTCCTTGGGGAGAACCCGGTAGTCGAAAGGCTCCAGCGAGAAACTGCCGCGCCCCTGCGTAAGGGACCGCATATCGGTGGAATAGCCGAACATCGCCGAAAGAGGTACGAAACCCCGCACCGCTGTCAGGGTTCCCTCCATCGTCGTCTCTCGGATCTCCGCCCGTCGGGCCCCCAAATCCTTGACGACCGCACCGAGGAAGTCCTCCGGGATGCGGACCTCCAACTTCATGATCGGTTCGAGCACGGCGCACGCCGCATCCCGGAAGGCTTGGCGAAGAGCCAGGGAGAGAGCTGCTCCTGTGGGAATCGTCGGATCGGCGGTCTCGCCAAGTTCGAGGGAAATGACGTTCACCTTCACATCCACCACCGGATACCCGAAGCTCCCCCCCGCCTCGCAACCGGTCTTCAACAGGTCGAGCATCTCGGCCTGCTGCTCCGGGGTCAGGAAACTCAAGTGCTCGCCCACTTCGATTTCCAGGGGCGGCAGGCTGCGATCCCCCGCCTCCCGCGGCCTGGGCTTGATGCTCAGGACCGCCTTTGCGTAGACCGTGGCCTCTCCGATGCGCCTATCAAAAACGCCTTCGGCGCGGACGGGCTGGAGGACGGTTTCCCGGTAGGAGACGCGGGGGCGGCCAAAACGCGCCGCAACATTGAAGTCCCGCTCCATCTTGTTCTGCAGAACCTCAAGGTGCAGCTCACCCATGCCGGAGAGGATCAGCTGCCCTGTCTCCTCGTTCGTATGGCTCTTGAAGGTGGGATCCTCCCGCTGAAGCCGGCCCACCACCTCCAGCAACTTCTCGCGGTCTGCCGATGTCCGGGCCTCGACCGCCACGGATACGACCGTCTCGGGGAAGTTGATGTCCTCGAATGTGATCGGATGCTCCGGAGCGCAGAGGGTGTCCCCGGTGACAACGTCTTTGATCGCAGGGGCCGCGACGATATCGCCGCAGGTCGCAAACTTGACCGATTCCTGCTTGTCCGCGTGAAGGCGAAGCAGGCGCCGAAGGCGGAGGCGCGTCCCGGTCCGCGGGTTGTAAGCCCGCTCCTCGGTGCTCAACGAACCAGAGTAGACCCGCAGCCAGTGCAGGTCCTTGTTCGGATCCGCAACGACCTTGAAGACCAGTGCGGAAAAGGGTTCGTCAACGGAGGGACTCCTCTCGATGACCGTCTCCGGGTCCGCAGGATCTGTTCCCCTCGCCGGCGGACGCTCCGTAGGAGACGGAAGGAACTCACAAACGGCGTCGAGTACGGGACGAATCCCGAGATCTTTCAGCGAGGAGCCGCAGAGCACGGGGACGAAGTCGCCCGCCAGAGTCGCCTGCCGGATTCCTGCGCGAAGCTCGGCGTTTGTGATCTCCTCCTCGGCAATGTACTTATCCTCGAGTTCCTCGATAAGCTCAGCCACCGCCTCGATCAGTTTCTCGCGCGCTGCGGTGGCTCCCGGAAGGTCTGCCTCGGGAATCTCCCGCGTCTCGAGCTCCCGACCCCGGGTTCCGGAATCGAACACGAGCCACTTCATCTCGAAGAGGTCAATGACGCCATCTAGCCCACCTTCACAGCCTCGGGGCAAATTGACGAAATGTGCGTTCGAGCCCAGGGTCTGGCGAACCTGCCCAATGACGCGTTCATGGTCCGCCCCGACACGATCCATCTTGTTGATGAACGCGATCCGCGGCACGCCATAGTGGTCGGCCTGGCGCCAGACGGTTTCACTCTGCGGCTCGACACCTTCGACGCCGGAGAAAACCACCACGGCACCGTCCAGGACTCGCAATGACCGCTCGACCTCTGCGGTGAAATCGACGTGGCCGGGGGTATCGATCAGATTGATCTGGTGCGACTCCCACAAGAAGGTCGTCGCTGCCGAAGAGATCGTGATGCCTCGTTCCCGCTCGTCTTCGCGGAAGTCCATGGTCGCTTCGCCGTCGTGAACCTCGCCGATCTTGTGCGTCAACCCGGCGTAATAGAGGAAGCGCTCTGTCGTCGTGGTCTTACCCGCATCGATGTGAGCGATGATCCCGATATTGCGGACGTTTTCGAGGGACTTGATCAGCATGACTCACCCACCACGCTCCCAGCGTGAAATTGACGCTCCCGGCGTGAAAGCGCTTGACGTTATCAGGAGGGTCGTCAGGCGTCAAAAAAAGGCATCCCCCGTGACGAATGCCACGGGGGATAAGCGAGTCGGAAAAGAAGAACTTGAAATGCAGGCTTCGGTCCGCCGAGTCGTTCCCCACCCGTTGGTCAAGACCCGGTTGCGGGTTCCCGAGAACCTGCCCCTCGAATCGTCCTTCCTGAAGGGGCTTTTCAGCCGATTCACTGTTCCGAATTCGGCCTGAGATTACGGGCAACTAAATTACTTGTCAATGACTCGGCGTGTTTTTTGCGCGACCCCTTCGCAGCACAAGGCGAGGCAACCCCTTCCTCCAAACACAGACAGGAATCTGCTGTTTTTCCACAACTGTGGATGGAAAAGTGGAAATCATAGAAAGAGCAGAAGATACGCACCACACAGGACAATAAGCGCTGTTCAACGGAGGCCGGGCACGCCTTTCAGGCCTCTTCACGACCCGAGAGCGGCACCACCTCGACGAGGCATCCACCAAGGACTTCATCCGTTCCAAACCCCTCGATCGCACGGGTCAACTCGCCAGCTCCCCTCCTCTCAGGACCCGGACTGTCTGAGATGCTCACACGCCCCCGCGGCTGCCGGGAATCAATCAGCGCCAAGGCGCGAAGCTGGCTGCGTTCGTTGAAGACACGAACCAGGGATTGGTCGGAGATACTGCGCGCCTCGGCATCCTCCAGAGCCAGGACGGCGCAAGCAATCTCCTGAGACGCCGGATGACTGACAGCGACACGTTCCAGAATCCGCGTTGGAGCCGATGAGATGATCTGCAGGGGATAGTCCCGATGGAGTTCGGGAGTCGTAACTTTTCCTTCCCCGAGTGCTCGGTATTCCGGGATGCCCTTGGCGCTTGGAGTGGGAAGAGGAACTCGCTGTGGCGGGTGCTCGGCGAGCTCTGCGAGCATTTCTTCACCGTCTCCAGGAAACCAAGTGAGCGGCCAGTCCAGGCGATTCGCCAAGCTTCGGAAAACCGACACGATGGATTGAATTCCACGAGGCGTCTCGATCGCCGCCGTTCCTTTCCTAATGCTTCCTCCCCATCGCAGACCACAGGCGCCCGCCAGCTCGAGGTGCGAGGAGACGGGAAGAACCAGATCGGCGAAGCCGCAGGAAGCACAGTTCCAGGGGCTTAGCACCACGACGAAGGAGGCCGCGCCGAGATACTCGCGCAACGCCGCAACCCCATGCCAGGTCACCAGAGGATCGCTTCCTTCTATGACGACGATATCCTCTTCCGGCCGACGGGCGGCGAGTTGTTCCTCGAGACGTCCGGAGGAGCACGCGCGAATGTCTCCTTCCCGGCTGGGACATGCGAGTCCTGAGGAAGGATCGAGCGCAGGCTCGGGCAGTAGGGCCTTCGCGCCACTCTCTTCCAGCAGCAGGTCAAGGCCCCGCATCATCTGGTCCGGATCTCCATGTCGGGCGATCTCACACCCCGCTACGATGACCGCTGCTTGAGCCTCCTGCAGCCAGCGGGAGACAGCTTCCAACGTGCCTTCCTCGACCTCGACAATCGGAGCTGCTCGCGCGAGATCCCAGGCAGCAAGGCCGGGCCGCGGCACCGATGAGGGATCTCTCCCGCTACAGACCGAGGCAAGACCGAGTGCAAGGGCCAGGTCCGTGCCGGGATGGATTGCCAGCCATGCGTCGGCGTGACCTGCGGTCTCCGTATTCGCCGCCCCCACCACAACGACGCGGCAACCATGCGCCTGAGCACGCCGGAGAGACCTCCAGAGCAAGGCAGGCCCCCGCGCACTATCGTGGCCCCAGAGAATCACCAGATCCGCACCCTCGAGTTCAGGGATGGAGATCCGTCTCGATACCGGGATGTGAAGGCCTGCCCATCGAGCCAAGGTCTCCTCAGCGGGGACCCGACTGAGCAGCGTCGAACCCGGCAGAAGAGCGGTGATTCTCTGACCGATCACGTTACTCAACTGAGGCCTTAGAGATCCACTGATCCACAGCAGGCGCTGGCTTGAGCTACCCAACTGTCGGAAACGAATCGCGAGCCGATCGAGAGCTTCATCCCAACGTGTCGGCACGAGTTGGTGCTTTCCCCCGCGATGCTTCTGAGTCCGTGCGGGGCATCGTGGAGTTGTGGGACGCGTCTTGTCCAGGCTGCGAGACAACCCCTCGAGGCATCTGGCACAGGGTGCCGTCCCCTCCTCACCTTCCATGCCGAGAATCTCCAGCCCATCGACCCAGAGCAGGGAACGGCATTCGGCCTGACAGGTTGGAGCGGGACGCACGGGGTGTGCCTTCATCTCGCTGAGTCCCCGCAGGGCAAGTGGATCCGAAAGGTCGTTCCTCTTCCTGCAGCGCTGTCCACACGAACCCGCCCGCCAGAATCACGGATCAGTCCATAGGTCACAAAGAGGCCAAGCCCCGTGCCCCGATCATCCTTTCCGGTCAGAAACGGCTCGAATATTTTCTGCATGATCTCTGCCGAAACGCCTGGACCTGTGTCGGCAATCTCGATTGCGACATCACCGATTCCCCGCCGGCCACGGGACCGAACGGTCAGGATTCCGCCTTGCGGCATGACACCCAACGCGTTGAGCAGCAGGTTCAGGATGATCTGGTAGAGGTGACGACTACTGATCGATACGGAAGGGAGATCAGGTGCCAGCTCGGTCCTGACACGAATGCCCGCCTTGCGAAACTGGGCCCGCACCAGCCCTAGAGCCTCCCGTGTGACACGGTTTAGGTCAGCGGAATCCTCTGAGGAAGGGCCACGGTGCAGATCCAGCAGGTCGGCTCCAACCTGGCGAATTCGGCGCACACCTTGGACGATTCGCTTCCATGAGTCCCGCTGATCAAAGGCCTCGGGCAAAGCAGACTCTACAATCGCCAGATGCATGAGAATAGCCTGTATCGGGTTGTTGATCTCGTGAACAACACCTGCTGCGAGGCGCCCGGTAACCGCGAGGCGGTCTGCCTGTCGAAGCTGCCTCTGCAAGAGGTTCCGACGCGTAACATCATGCAGGACAACCCACGCTCCCTGCCACAGGCCATCCCCCATGCGCCCGCGAGCCCTCGCGCTAGCGACAACTTCCAGTCTTCGACCATCCTTCCCTACGATGTCGAATTCCAGGTTGTCTATCGCACCCGCGGAGGCGAAGGTATCGAAGGCCTCCCGGACCCGTCGGCGGGCATGACTCCCGAGAAAACGCGAGAAATGCCGCCCCACGACGTTGCGCGCCACAAACCCGGTGCTGGCAAGAGCCCGACGATTGAGTTGCTCGATCCGACCTCTCGCGTCGAGTGTTACGCAGAGATCCGGATTCGCGTCAAAGAACCCGTAGCGCGCGCTCCGAAAGGGACCACACCCCGGGGAGAGCTGATCCGCCGCACAGTCCATGTCTCCCGCGCAGGCTTCTGGCCTCTCAGCCACCGAGGAACACATGCTCACATCAAGGATAGAAACCACCACCATCATAGAAGCCGCATCCGGAACGGCTGCGGCCTGGAGCAGTAAGTTCCTGATGCGCTCCCCACCCTGCACGACGGTACTCAACTGCGCGGGCACACGATCTCTCGCGACTCCAAGCAATACCGACCGGGCGGCATCCCGATCCGAATCCGTTGGGAAACAGGCCTTGAGAAGAGAACGGAGCGTCAGAGCTCCACTGCCGTGGCCGGAAAGTCTGCGGCTGGCTCGATTGATCAGGAGCAGGCGCCCCTTCGCGTCGAGCAGGAAGAACCCCTGTCCCAGGGCATCCGCCACTCTGGCCGCCTCGATCAGGTCCTGGCGCGGCCACGCGGGGACTCCTTGCTGCTCACGACCCGGACGCATACCATCGTTCCCCGGCTGTACACCGCCTGCACGCACGCTCCCGGGATCGGGCAGCATCCCTAATCGCCCAGCAAGTCTTCGATATGGGTCAGCAGCGTATTGACATCCTGGGGCTTGGTCAGGTAGAGATCGGCACCAGCGACAATGGATTGTTCATTGGATCCATGGCCTGGAAAACCCGTCAGGATGATAATCTTCACGCTGTATTCCCCCGAGAAGCGCCGCAGTCGCTCACAAATATCGAAACCACCCATTCCCGGCATCACCACGTCAAGAAGGACGAGATGGGGGCGAAAGGACGCAAACTGATACCCCGCTTCGAAGCCGTCGGAAGCCGTACAGAGCTCAAGCCGAGGATGCAAGGACAGCGCCCGCGCAAGACCGTTGCGGACATCGTCATCGTCATCAACCACCAAGATGCGGTGTATGGATCCAGACCCATCCATGGCCCTCATCCTCCGCCCGAGATACTACGGTGCTCGCCATGCCATGGCTATCGGAAATGCGGCCCCGATTCTCCGCTCACTGCTGAAAACCCGAAAGCAAGCCTCCGTCCACAGCAACCAGCGCTCCCGTCGTAAACGAAGATCGCGGGCTGAGCAAGAAACACACGGTCTCTGCGATCTCCCCCGGCGTCGCGACCCTTCCGAGCGGATGCATGTCCTCCAACTCCGTACGCAGTGCGGACCTGAGGCCACTCCCCTTTCGCGCCACCTGCATCATCTCTGTATCGACCACCCCTGGCGCCACCGCGTTGAAGCGAATCCCCTCGCTCGCATGATCAAGT
>JANTFM010000216.1 GCA_024763475.1 Acidobacteriota bacterium
GTAGACACCATGGGCCCTGAACTCTC
Organism: Acidobacteriota bacterium; assembly: GCA_024763475.1. Taxonomy (GTDB): domain Bacteria; phylum Acidobacteriota; class Polarisedimenticolia; order J045; family J045; genus JANTFM01. Next base: position 27 of record JANTFM010000216.1, read on the forward strand.
TGTGTGGGCGGAGCTGTCGATGGAGCGGCTACTAGCTAGGCAGACAATACGGCGCACGCTCAGAGGGCTGAACGTGGCGCGTGTCATTGCGGTCACGACCTTGCTGGTCGTCAGCGCGATGATCGAGGTGATCTTCATGCCCGAGCGCTCCCTGTGGGCGCTCTACTCTCTTTCCGGGGCTAGTTACGTCACCGTCATGCTCTACGCGCTTCTTGATCGCTGGATCGGCGATCGCCAGGCGATGATTGTATTGGAGATCGTCGGCGACGCCCTCCTGCTGCTGGTCTTCGTGCTCGTTTCCGGAGGCAGCCTCTCTCCCCTTTCCTTTCTCCTCGTGATTCCTGTCATGTTGGCGGCGGCCCTGATGGGGTTGCGAGGGGGGGTTCTCTCGGCAGTCGGTGTCTGGGGAGCCTACGCACTGATTCTCGCCTACGATTCGTGGAATCTCGGCGCGCTGGAACTGCCCCCCGGCCGCGTGCTCTATGCGGCCTTGTCCCACCTCCTGGGTTTCCTCACCCTCGGGGCGCTCGGCGGTGTGCTGGCCGACCGCCTTCAGGAAAGCGATCGGGAACTCGAGGCTCGCAATGAAGATCTCCGGGCGCTGAAGGCACTTCACGCGGACATCGTGGCCTCGATCGGCACGGGGCTCTTGACCAGCGACCTTGCTGGCCGGGTGAGTTTCGTCAACCGGGCGGGACTCGAGATCCTGCGCATGGACGAACACGCCGTCCGCGGCCGCCGCGCAGCAGGCCTCTTTGGCTTGCCGGAGGACTTCCTGAAAGAGGCGAGTGAACAGCTCAGACACGGGCGCCGCTATCGCTTCGAGCAGCACTGGAAGCCCGCGAATTCCAGTACAGAACTCCTACTGGGCTTCAGCGTCTCCGATCTTCGTGGCTCCAGCGCTGCGCCCCAGGGCTGGCTGATCGTCTTCCAGGATCTCTCGGAGATCGCCTCGCTCGAGGAACAGGTTCGTACGCGGGAGCGCATGGCAGCCCTCGGAGAGATGGCGGCCGGAATGGCGCACGAGCTCAGGAACCCGCTCGCCGCGATCTGTGGTTCAGTCCAGGTGCTGGCAACTCCCGGCACCGAGGCGGAGAGCGGGACGCTGAGAGACGTTGTCCTGCGTGAATCCGAGCGTCTGAACCGGACCATCAAGGACTTCCTGCGCTTCGCGCGGCCCGGATCACCGTCTCCCAGGGCGTGCGATCTTGGGGAACTCAGTGAGCAACTCGCCCGCCTGTTGAGGAAGAGCCCGGACATGGGTCCCGGCCACGAGGTGATCGTCCACAGCGGTCCGGGCCTGACCCGGGCGGTGGTGGATCCGGACGGTTTTCGGCAGATCTTCTGGAATCTGGCGACGAATGCGATCAAGTCGATGCCCGATGGGGGGCAGCTGCATGTACAGGTTCTCGGCCATGGGGGAGACTTTGTCATGGTGAGCTTCCGGGACGAAGGCTGTGGCATGGACGAGGAGGCGGCGAGTCGCTACTTCCAGCCCTTCCACGGGCAATTCCAGGAAGGGACGGGACTGGGAGCCGCGATCGTGTATCGAATTGTTGAAGAACACGGGGGACGGGTCCAGATTGTCTCCAGGCCAGGGCGTGGAACAGAGATTCGGCTCATCCTACCTGGAGCCAGGGAAGGCGAGTCCTTCCGCGCGGGCACTGGGGCGGCTGACAACCAGGTTGTTGAGGCGCAATAGATGGCGTTCATACTCGTCGTAGACGATGAACCAGGGATCCGGGAACTCCTCCGTGCGGTGCTCCGAGGCGATGGGCACCGGGTGAAGGTCGTAGCTTCCGGGAAAGACGCCCTCGTCGTCTTCGCCAAGGAGGCGATCGATCTGGTCATTACCGATCTCTCGATGCCGGGGATGAGTGGAACGGAACTCCTGCGCCAGGCTTCGGAGATCAGCCCGGATACGCCCGGGATCGTGATGACGGCGTTCGGCTCCAAGGAGTCTGCCATCGAGGCCATGCGGCACGGTGCGGTCAATTACCTCGAAAAGCCCTTCGACGTGGAGGAGATGAGACTGCACGTGCGTCGTGCCCTCGCGGGCCGTCGCCTGTCGAACGAGAACCGTCGCCTTCGTGCGCGGCTCTCCGCGGAGAGCGATCTGCTCGGGCGCTCGCAGATCATGAGCGAGGTGCGCGCTCTCGTCGAGCGGGTCGCGCCGACCGACAGCTCCGTGCTGATCACCGGAGAGTCGGGTACGGGCAAGGAGATTGCTGCTCGCGCGATTCACGCGGCGTCCACGCGTGCCGAGGGCCCTTTCGTGGGCGTCAACTGTGGTGCGATCCCCGCCGAACTTCTCGAATCCGAACTCTTCGGTCACGTCAAGGGTGCTTTTACCGGAGCGGATCGATCGCGGCGGGGCCTGGTGGAGACTGCGGAAGCCGGCACGCTCTTCCTCGACGAAATCGGAGACATGCCCCTCGAGATGCAGATCAAGCTGTTGCGCATTCTGCAGGAGCGGCGCATTCGCCGGGTCGGGGGCATCGACGAAATCCCGGTCAACGTGCGGATCGTGACGGCGACGCACCAGGATCTCGAAAGCTACATCAAGGACGGCCGCTTCCGCGAGGACCTCTATTACCGGATCAACGTGATCCGAATCCAGATGCCGGCGCTGCGAGACCGGGCGGAGGATATCCCGGAGTTCGTGAGGCACTTCGCGCAACGATTCGCCGAGAGGATGGGGCGGGAGATGCCGACGGTGACGCCGGGCTTTCTGACGCCGCTGACCAGCCATCGCTGGCCGGGGAACGTTCGTGAACTGGAGAATGTGATCGAGCGCGCCGTGGCGCTGTCGACCGGCGAGCGCCTGCAGGCGGAGTCCCTGCCGGAGGAGATCCTCGGAGCGGAGTTCCTGCCCCAGGCAGCGATCGACCTCGGCGAGGGTTTCGACCTCGAGCAGCACATGGAAGGGGAGCGTCGGCGCTTCATGGCGGCTGCGTTGCGCGCCGCGGGAGGTGTTCAGACCAAGGCGGCCCATCAGCTTGGCATGACCTTCCGCTCGTTCAGATATTTCGCGAAGAAGTACGCGTTGACGGGAAAGGGCGGCGAGGGGGGCGCCGCGGCGGAGGAGGTCCTGGAAGAGCTCGAAGGGCCTGTCAAGACGGGCCCGGAAATCTGAGTGACACTCAGTGTCATTGATCGGTGCGCGAGGTGTCACTTTGTGAGCAGCGGATGAAATACGAAGGCATGATGAGACAGTCAAGTGTTTTATTAGCAGTAATTTAAGAGTATTCTTGGCGAGCTGAATGGTTGGCACAGAGCTTGCTTGTATAGGCCATTGAAACCCTATGGGAGGAAACACATGCGTCGGAAAGAACAAGGATTCACACTGATCGAGCTCCTCATCGTTGTGGCTATCATCGGCATCATCGCCGCGATCGCCATCCCCAACCTGCTGAACGCGATTGACCGTGGCCGTCAGAAGAGGACCATGGCTGATATCCGTTCTGTTGGTACTGCAGCCGAGGCCTACGCGGTGGATAACAACCGTTATCCGAACGAAGGTGCGCTCGGCACCCTCGAGGCGGTGGACGGTGGTCTCGACACCCACGTCGAGCCGGTCTACATCAAGAAGTGCCCGGATCAGGATGGCTGGAGCTTCGACTTGATGTACGGTTCGGATGGTGGTGACTACACCGTTCGTTCCTACGGCAAGGACGGTACGGCCGATGCCGCCACGGGTGGTAAGACGACCGATTTCGAAGACGACATCATCTTCTCCGACGGTTCGTTCTTGCAGTGGCCTGAGGGGCAACAGACCTAGGCAAGATGTCTGATGGCCGGGGTGCGAAGTGAACTTCGTGCCCCGGCCTCGCTCTGTTTTGGGGCAGAGTTCAGGCAGGGAAGATGGAAACTCGAGGGCTGGCGGGGACGGAGGGGAGCATGGCGAGATCCTGTCGGGATCTGCGAAGAGGGATTGGCCTCAGCAGCAATGACGAGCGCGGCTTCACGCTGGTCGAACTGCTCGTCGTCGTAGCCATCATCGGTGTCATTTCCGCCATCGCGATCGTCGCTCTCAAGTCTGCAGTCGACAAGAGTCGGCAACGCAAGACCATGGCGACGATACGAAGTGCAGGGACCGCAATCCAGACCTATAGCGCAGACCTCGGCCACTTCCCGAGCGATGGCCTCACAGCGGCGGAGCTGTCTCTGGCGCTGTCGGGTGTCACCTTCAAGCATGTCACGACCACTGACGGCTGGGATCACGACCTGGTCTACACGGCCGATACGTCGGACTTCACGCTGGAAAGCTACGGACGCGATGGGGCGGATGGGCCCCAGGACATCGGCAAGAGTAGCTCCGCGGAGTACGACTACGACCTCGTGTTCGTCAATGGCCAGTTCATCAACAGTCCCGAGGGCGCTGAGTAAGCGCGCCGTTCGAGGACGAGCTGCTTCGGAGCGGGCCAGGAGCGGATCCTGCCGCGTCGCCCAGCGGTGGAGTCTGTGGGCCTTTCCACCGCCGGCAAGACCCGGCAGTTCACAACGCGCCTTCGATCGTCCAGAATGCCGCTGTCCATGAGCGAAGCGACGTCAACAGGAGGCCGGCCAGGCCTCGATCCGATCTCACAGTGGGTCCCGGCGCTCGTGGCGCCGGTCGCGACCGTGGCCAGTCTTGCGTTCCGGCCGGACGACCTGTTCATTTACCTGCGCATGGTGAGGAATATCCTCCTCGGCTCTGGTTGGGGATTCAACCCGGGAGAGGCCGTCAACGCCGCGTCTTCCGCCGCATGGCTCTTCGTACTCCTCGTCTTGGGTAAGCTCGGCGGGGTGTCTGTGTTTCCCGCGCAAGTGGCCTCCGCGTTCTGCTTCGCCATGGGCATTGCCGGCGTGGCTCGCCTGGCGGGGCTGCTGGCTGGCGATTCTCGCGCCGCATGGGCGGCCGGCCTGGCACTGGCCGGGGATGCATGGGTCGGCCGATGGCTCTGGAGCGGCATGGAAACCGGGCTGGCCGTGGCGCTTGTGGCGTGGGCGCTGGCGCTTCGGGTCAACGCGCTTCGGGGGAGCCGGCAGGACCGCGTTTCCGGTCTTCTGATCGCCCTGGCGCCCCTGGTGAGGCCGGAACTCGTCGTCTTCGCGCTGGCGGCCCTGCTCGTGGAGCTTCCCGCGATCCGCCGGGGCGAATGGAAGCGCCCTGGGTGGGATCTCCTGATGCTCGGTGTTGTTGGAGGATCCTGGGTGCTGTTCGCGCTCCTGACCTGGGGCTCGGTCCTGCCCTCGACGGCCGTGGCAAAGGGCAGCCTTGGGGCAGGGAACATCACGACGATCAGCGCGGCCGTCCGCGTGCTGGCGGTCATCGCGTCCACCCAGGCCTTCGCTGCCGTGGCCGTGCTCCTTGCCCTATGGCGCTGGGGCCGGGAGGCGGAGGGGAACTCGGAGCGGGTCCCGGGTCGCCGAGACCTGGTGCGCTGGGTCGGGCTCTTCGCCCTGATGATGGTTGGGCTCTACGCGGGCCGGCACGTCAACGTCTACACCCGCTATGTCCTGCCACTGTCCGCTGCGCTCGTGGCCGTTGCGTTTGCCTATGTGGTGAGCTTGAGTTCGGGGCCGGGACGGTGGCGGAGCGGTCGCCGAAGAGAATGGGTCTGGGGGGCTGTCCTCGCACTGACTCTGGCAGGGAATCTCGTCCTCTCGTCACGGCTCGTCGTGCCGAAGACCCGGGACTACGCTCACTCCATGGAGGAGGTCGTCCTCCCCCTGGCGAGGACGCTGGGAGAGATCACGAAAGACGATGACGTTGTCGCCGCCCCGAACATTGGGGCGATCGGGTTCTACAGCGGCAGGAGAATCCTGGACCTGAACGGGCTGGTGACTCCGGAGATACTCCCCTACAAGCGTGAGGGACGGATCCTGGAGTACCTGGAACAGAAGCGCCCCGAGATCATCGTGGAGATCGAGCCCACGCCGCGCAGTCTCGTGTCCAGGAGCGGGCGGCTGCGGACCGAGGAGATCGGTGTCTACCGCTTCGAAGGGATGTTCGTGCGGGGACCGAACCCGATGTATCTGAGTGTCTACCGGGTCTTGCCGCCATGACGATGACGACACCTGTATTGAAAGGGCGCGCGGGACGGGGCCGGGAGACTCTTGCCGCCGGATTGCTCGTGGCAGCCTCGGGACTCGCTCTCGGCGTTCCTCCAGAGGTTTATCCCGAGAGCGGGCCGCTGATCGCGTTCTGTCTCGCCCTGGGCCTCGCCGTCCTCGCGCGGGGGGTGCGGCTCTCGGCTGTCGTGCTGGGTGTCTCGCTCGCGCTGTTCCAGCTGGGGATCTCGCTGGCTCCCGGGTCGACCTTCGAGCAGATCGTCTCCCTGGCCTTGGCTGCGGGCAGTTTCGCCCTCGCCCGGGCGCTGGGAAGCGTGGTTCGGCGCCATCTGCTCGTCATGTTCTCGCTCGTTGGTTCGGCACTCGGCCTGCTGGCCGTGGCCCAGCGTCTCTGGTTGCTGCGCATCGGTGCGGAGGGCGCCCGAGAGCTGGGAGTTGCCAACACGCTGATCCTCCGCCTCGAACACGGCCGGCCCTTCGCGACCCAGGTCGTACCCGCCGCGTTGGCCGGGGCGCTTCTCGTCTCGGCGGCGAGCCTGGCCGCGCTGCATGCCTCGGGGGCGCGCCGCGGATGGCTGCTCCTTGCATCGTTGCCCGTTCTGGCGGGTTTTCTGCTCACCGCGTCCCTCGGTGGGATGCTGGGCCTTGCCGCCGGCCTCGCCTTCTATGTCGTTCCTGTCGTCCGCAAATGGCCCTGGCGCAGAACTCTCGCCACGCTGGCCCTCGTGGCGCTTCTGGGGGTTCTGCTCGTCGCCTTGCGTCCCGTACCCGTGTTCGACCTGTCCCGGCCGGACAATCCGCTCGTGCTTCGGCTGGGAAACTGGCGGGGAGCGGCTCTCGTCTTCGCTGAGCGGCCGGTCAGCGGGACGGGTCTCGGGAGCTTCGCCTCGCTCTACCCGGCGCTGAGGCGTGAGGGCGACTCGGAGACACGCTTCGCCCACAACTCCTGGCTGCAGT
>JANTFM010000217.1 GCA_024763475.1 Acidobacteriota bacterium
CCGCCGCCGCCGCCGCCACCGTAAGAGCAAGGCGAAGAGCGCGGAGGGTGACGACGGGAGCGCGGAGCAGGGCGAGAGCCTTGCGGAGGAAGAAGACTCTCACCAGGGTGCGGAGAGTGAAGAGCCTGCCGAGCAGGGAGCGGCGGCCGGGGAGACTGCCGCCGAAGACACGGCAGCAGAGGCCGCTGCAACAGACGAGAACGGAGACGAGCTTCCGAAGAAGAAGCGCCGCCGCCGCCGTCGCCGCCGCCGCAAGCCCAAGACCGCCACGGAAGAAGGCGAGGGAGAGACGGCAGGCTCTGACGAGGAGCACCCTGCCGAGGTCGCGGCAGCGCAGTCTGTCGAGGTCGCAGCAGCGCAGCCGGTCGAGGTCGCGGCAGCACAGCCGGTCGACCCTGATCTACCGCCCCTCGCCGCACCACTGGACGACACTACGGAGTATGAGGACGGCGCCGCGCCTCGCGCTCAATGGTGGAAGCAGCTGGTCGAGGCGTCGTAGCGGCTGCGGCGGGCAGCAACCGTCACTGGAGCTGGGAACAGACCTGGGCCAGGACGGCGAGTGCGGTCTCCTGGGGGGCCTTGGCGCCGATGTCGAGGCCTGCCGGAGCGAAGAGGCGCGCACGCTGTGCGTCGGTTGCCTCGATCCCGCGCGCGGCCAGATCCTCGAGGATCTTCTCGGCACGCCGCTTCGGCCCGACGAGCCCGAGGTACGCGACGGGCGAGGGGAGCAGCCGCGCGAGGAGGTCCAGGTCCTGCCTGTAGTCATGGGTGATGACGATGGCGACGGTTCGCGAGTCGAGGGGTACGGAGTCCGCCACCTGTTCCGGGCGCGCGGTGTAGACCTCTTCTGCGAGGAAGAAGCGTCCTTTGTTGGCGTGCGCGGGATTGGGGTCGATGACCGAGGCCCCCCAGCCGAGCTCTGCGGCGAGCTTGACCAGCGGGCAGGAGTCGAGTCCTCCGCCGAAGATCGCGAGGGAGAGCGGGGGCTGCAGCGTCTCGAGGAAGACGCTCACGCCGCCTGCGAGATCGTAGTCTTTCGAGGAGGAGCTTCTCTGGGCTAGTGCGTCCTTGAGGTCGCGGCCGACGGCGGCGGAAAGCGCAGCGTCCGGCAGCGTCTGGCGCAGGGTGCCGTCTTCCTCGAGGATCAGCCGCTGCCCGGGGACGACGGGAGCGCCCTCTGTCGCAGCGAAGACCGTGGCGACGCCAAGGGTGTGCCGCTGATTCAGGCTCTCCGCCAAGAGTGCGATGGCGGGGTCCTCCGGGCGGCCGGAGAGCGCTTCGACGAGGAGCTGCGAGCTTCCCAGTTCTTCCGGAGCCTGCTCCGGGGCCGCGGGCTCGCTGAAGCGGATCGCGTGCGCGACGGAAGAGGAGTGCGCGAGCCGGGCCTTCTCATGGAGGATCTTGTCCATCTTGCCGCCGCAGAGCAGGCCGGCGTGGTGACCACCCTCCATGAGGAGGATGCGGGCACCGAGATCGCGGTAGGTCGCACCAGAGGTCCTGACGACCGTCACCAGCGTGGCTTCGAGTCCGGAGCTTCCCACGGCCTCGTACGCTTCAACGATGTCTCGAATCTCTTTCATAGACCCTGCTTCCTGCAAGGGTGCCGCTGCGAAATCGCGCCGGAAAGGAAGCTCCCCTCGGGAAACTCCCCAGAACGCGCAGTATAGCGGATTAATTAGTGAGTAACATCACTTTTTGGTGAACGGAGCGCCCGCTTAACTCGTCGTCCCAAGCGGTAACAAAGCCCGGGAAAACCCCGTGCGGCGGGCTCTGGCTCGCCGAGCGCCCACGCCCGGATGCGGGCGCAGGCATGGCGGTCGAGAGCCTGAAGCCAGCGCACGAGAAGCCCCGGTCGCCCCGGGTTCCTGGCAATGCGCGCCAGCGCGAAGTCCACGATGTGGACAGCGCCCCCGTCGCTGACCAACACGTTCGAGCGATGGAGATCGGCGATGGCGACGCCGCGAGCGTGCACGCCCCGGAGCAGGGCGTCGAGGGCCTCGAGGGCCTGTGGCGGGATCTCCGTGGGCGGCCAGTCCGAAAGGGGACGGCCAGGGGCCCGGGTCAGGAGAAGTCTGTCGCTTCCCTCGAGCCCGACGAGAGTGGGGATTCCCGCCAGGCCCCGCAGGACACGGTAGGCTCGCGCCTCGCGCCGGAGGGACGGCCGGCAGAAGCCGGCACGCAGGAGCCAGTGGCAGCAGGAGCAGTCCTTGATGGCAAGTTCGCGCGTGCCCCGCGTTTCGAAGCGAACGGTGGCCTTAGAGGCGTTGCGCGGCTGCTGCGGCCGGCTCAGGGGGAGGCCTGCCGCACGCGCACGAAGGGATCCTCCGGGGCGTGTCCGGTGAGCAGCCAGGTGAAGGTGCCGGCTTTCTCGGGGAGACCCATCCGCCAGTAATAGTCCGCGAGGCTGCGGGCGAGCTGCTGGTCCTGCCCGAGGCCTGGTGTTGCCGCCCAGGTATAGCGCAGGTGGTCGAAGGCCCGTGCGGCGTGCCCGGAGTCCAGCGCGATACCCGCGAGGCGCGCGCGGAGGAAGCGTTCGAAGGGGTAGTGCTCGAGGGCTGCGCGGAAGACGCGCGTCCGCAGGGCGAGTTCCGCGTTCTTGCGCAGGAGCAGTTCATCGAGCACGGGGAGCGCGGGAAGGAACTCGGGGTCGAGCTCGATCACGCGGCGCAGGAGCATCTCTGCCTCTCGCTCGGAGGCTGTTTCCGGGCTCGCGGCGCGGGAACTCGCGCTGTCGTCCCCCCGGTCGACCGCCGCCAGGGCGCGCGCGAGGCGGTAGATTCGGCCGGGATGGTTGGGTGTGAGCGCCACGGCCCGCCGCGCGAGTCGTAGGAAGTGCTGCGGGGGGGCCCGGGAGAAGAGGCGGGAGATCAGTCGCGTCTCCGCCTCGTCGAGCAGTGGCTGTTGCTCCTCCCGGGGGTTGAGCAGGACGAGCGTTTTCAGCGTCTCGACGATGCGGTCGATGCGGGCAGCGATCTCGTCAAAGTCGTGGGAGGGCGCCAGGTCGATCGCATCGAAGAGGCGTTCTGCGACCTGGTAGGCGCGAGATCCGAAGAGGCGGAATCCGGGGCCGTGGAGCAAAGTAAGCGAGCGCTCCTCGTCCAGCCCTCCCCGCTCATAGGGGCGTTCGCTGAGCTGGGACTGGTAGCCGTCCGCCAGGACGACGAAGCCGACACGCATCCGCGAGGGGACGATGGCGCGGGGGAAGCGCTCGGGATCTCTCACGTTGAACAGGCCGGTGACGACTCGGAGCCGGCCGGTCAGGTCGCTCGTCCCCACGTATTCGAGCGGCAGCCGGATGGCAGAGGCCGAGTCATTCAGCCAGGGATTGTGCCACTCGTCGAGGTCCGCGGCGGCGGCCTGGAAGAGCTCCTTCTCGCCGGAACGGAAGCTCTCCTCGAAGCGCTCCGCGCAGCTTTGCGCGGCATGGGCCGGGAAGGCGTAGGGCAAGTAGCGATAGCTGCCGAAGAGCCGAGAGCCCCGGGAGCTCTCGTTGACCGGGTAGAAGGACGGGTTGGAGTAGCGGTAGACCCTCGCGCCCGGGACCGGCTGCTCGTTGCTGTCGTGGATGAAGAGCTCGGTGACGATTGCCTGCGCGTCTTCCCAGCGGGCGTCCGCCTCGCGGGCCGGAGGAGGGGGCGCCGGCCAGGAGCGGCCACGCCGCAGGGCTTTTCGCTCGCGTCGCAGGCCGCGCCGCGCCTTGCGTCGACCTTGGCGAGCCGTGGCCGGGAAACGATCATCACCCCGTCCTACGACGAGGTCCGGGCGCTCGATGCCTCCCACCACGGGGACGTAGCCGTCAAAGTCGCTGTCGTAGACCACCTTCGGGCCGCGTTCCGCGCTGGCGCTGGGAAGAGCGAGAAGCAGCGTCAGCAGGATCGTGGGAAGCGGCCGGAATAGCCTGTACCGGGTTGCCATGCGAAGATCCTGCACGAGATCGCCCTGACTGCCAAGACATGAGGACTCACGGGATGACGACCCAGCGCTTCGAGACCCTCGAGATCACGTCCCCTGCCGCGAACGTGGTGCAGATTCTCCTCGACCGGCCCCCCGTCAATGCGCTCAGCCGCAAGATGGTGGGGGAACTCACCGCCGCAGCCCGCGATGTGGCCGAGGACCCGGGATTGCGCGTCGTGCTGCTCGCCGCGAAGGGTAAGGCGTTCTGCGCGGGTGCCGACCTCAAGGAGCGCCACGGCATGAATGACGAGCAGGTCCTCGAGACGGTGCGGGCGATCGGGACGATGGTGGCCCAGGTCGCGGCGATACCCGTGCCCACGATCGCCGTGATCTCCGGAGCCGCGCTGGGAGGCGGGCTGGAACTCGCGCTCGGCTGCGATCTTCGGCTCGCTTCGGACTCGGCCAAGCTCGGCCTGCCCGAGTGTTCGCTGGCCATCATCCCCGGCGCCGGAGGCACCCAGCGTCTGGCCCGACTCGTGGGGCCGGCCCGCGCGAAGCACTGGGTCTTCAGCGCCCAGATCGTCCCGGCGTCCGTCGCGTTGGAGGACGGCGTCGTCGATCGCGTCACGCCGTGCGGCGGGCTCGATGCCGCCGCGCTCGAGCTGGCCGGACAGATCGCGCGCTGTGGGCCGGTGGCCCTCCGGGCTGCCAAGGGCGCCATCGACGACGGGCTCGCGGCGGGATCGCTCGCTGCGGGGATCGAGGTCGAGAGAAGCCACTATGCGCGGACCATCCCGACCCAGGATCGCCGGGAGGCCCTGGCCGCCTTCGGCGAGAAGCGGAAACCGAGATTCACCGGGCGCTAGTCCGGATTATGCATGAAGCTTCGAGTCGAAACGGCGTAGATGTACGCTGGCGTGCCCGCACGGAAGCTCAAACAGCCGAGGTGTACCTGTATGGTACTCCGCAGGCTGATTGAGCCGAGTACGGGTGCGAGGGCCCGAGAGGGCCCGGCCAGTGTGCAGATACGCTGTTTCGGCCGAAGGGCTCATGCATATTCCGGGCTAGTGGCGTATCGCAGGCCGGCGAAGAGTGTGACGCATTCGTGTCACCACACTCGCTCAAGGTTCCCGGCCAGCGTCGTCACCCGGGTCAGCAGTCTCAGGACGCCTTCGTGTGTCACCGCACGGGCTCAAGGTTCCTGATCCCAGGCCGACACGATGCACGAGGAAGGGCATCTGTGCGGGGCAGTTGTCGACAGGGGTTGCCATGCAAGACAAGATCGTCTCCAGCTACGGGGGAGCGGCGGGACGCGTTCTCTGTTCCGCGTTCCTGCCGACGACCGGCCTCACCGCCTTCGTCCTGGCTTTCCTGCTCGTGATCGAGATTGGGGTGTTCTCGACCATGAAGATGCCGATCCCCGCCGTGATCGTGACCTGGGCCATCTTCCTGATGGCGACCGCACGCCTCGCGCTCAACGCCTTTCACGGGGATTGGAACGGTTCGATCCTGTCTCTTGAGGGAGGGTCCTGGAAGGCGGTCGGAGCCGTTGCGGGTCGTTTCGAAGTCCTCATGCTGGTCTGGTCTGCGCCGCTGGTTCTCGGCTCGATCGTGTATGCGACCGTGCTGCAGGCCTCGGTGGGCGCGATGAATAGCCTGAACATGGCCGTCCCAACGCCGCCCCTGCCGCTCGTGATCTACGGCATGAGCTTCTTCTTGTTCATGCCCATGGCTCTGATCGTGTCGGTGGGTGCGCCCGGCTTTGCCTCGATCTTCTCGAAGGAGTACTGGGTGAGCGTCTTCTCGGGCCGCAGGGGGGATATCTTCGTCCTGTGCGCGCTGTCTTTTGGCGGTCCCGTGATGCTCTACGTCGCCGTCGCGCCGGCTCTGATTGCCATCGCGTCCTCGGGAGTACAGGCCATGATCGCCGCAACGGGCATCTTTGGCGGGCTCCTTGGCGCCTACTGGCTGACTCTCTTCGCCAAGCTCTGCGGCGAATTCGCGCGAGGATCGCAGGATATCCCGCTTGCTCCCGCACCCCATGAGCTGCCGCCCACCCCGCGGATCACCTCGAACGGTCCCTTGCCCCAGATGGCGCCCATGATGGCTGCCCCGGCGGCGCTGCCTCCTCTGCCCGGGCCACCTGCGCCGATCCCCATCGCGGGCTGCGATTCGCTGCCTCCCCTGCCCGGGCCACCTGCGCCGATCCCCATCGCGGGCTGCGATCCGGTGCCGCCACCGTCGGCTGCCGTCGGGCCGCCCCTGCTCGACGTGAAGGAGCGCGTCGCGCGCGCCCAGAGACGTTTCGAGAGTGAGCCGGCTGCCGCAATCGAGGAGCTCGACGCCCTGCGCAGCACCTTCGCCCCGAGCCCCCAGCTGCTGCATGCCCTCGCCTTGTTGCTCGAGCGGGCGGGCGACGCGGACCGGGTTCTCGAAGTGGCGAAGGAGGCTGTTCCGCTCTGCATCGAGCGAGGCGATACGGAGTGGGCGGCCGAAGTCTTCGGCCTCGTGATCCGTCAGCACCAGGAGCTACAGCTCTCGAAGGAGGACCTCCTCGCCCTCGCCGGAGCCTTCACGGCCCTTGCCGACCTGCGGAACGCCGCCCGCGTCCACGCCATGGTGATCCATGAAGAGCCGGGCGAGACCCGTGCGATCAAGGGCCTGCTCCAGGTTGCCGAACGGATGCAGCGCGACCCCACCCAGGTTGATGCCGCGGTGAAGGTCTACCGCTTCCTCCTCGACCGTTGCGCCGATTCTCCGCTCGCAATCTACATGCAGGAGGGTCACGATCAGGCGCAGCGGGCCGCCGTCAGTCTCGCCAGTCCGTGATGAAGATGTTGGTCTCGCCGGGCTTGCTGTTGTGACGGTTTGAGGCGAAGACGAAGGTCTTTCCATCCGGCGAGAACATCGGGAAGCCGTCGAAGCCCTTGGCGAAGGTGATCTGCTCGAGATCGCTGCCATCGAGCTTCACCATCCAGAGATTGAACTCGCGCCCGTTGTCGGGGTAGTTGCTCGAGAAGATGATCTTCTCACCGGAGGGATGGAAGAAAGGGCCGAAGGACGCCATGCCCAGTTCCGTGACCTGCGTCTTGTTCGAACCGTCCGCGTCCATGACCCAGATCTCCAGCAGCCCGGGACG
>JANTFM010000218.1 GCA_024763475.1 Acidobacteriota bacterium
GCATCAACCTGGGTCATGGGAGTGGGCAGCATCAACCTGGGTCAAACGAGGGCGGACAAGGTCGAATCCGGACGGATCCGGCAATAACCTGGGTCAAGGGGGCGGATAGGGGCGAGTCAGGATGGATCCTGCATCAACCAGGGTCATGGGGGCGGGTAGGGGCGAGTCAGGGTCATGCGGGGCAATCCGGACGGATCCGCCATCAACCTGGGTCATGGGGGCCGGTAGGGGCGAGTCAGGATGGATCCTGCATCAACCCTGGGTCGTACCGGGGGGTCAGGGGTGAGTCTGGCCCACGTTGTGGCGTGGTTCTGGTCTACAGGAGAATTCAGTAGTGCGCTGCAAGGGGCTGCATCTCCGCAAGGACTGGGATGTTGGCAACTGCGCGGCTACAGCCGAAGGGCTCGTGCGCTCGTTCGGGCGAGGTGGTCCTTTCTGACCTTTAGTCAACCCAGATCGGTGAGGACCAGGCAGCGTTGCCGCTCTCGAGCAGGACGCGGAGGTAGTAGTAGCCCTTGCTGGCTTTGCGACTCCACGCCAATGACGCTTGCTGAGCTCCGTTCGGATGCGTTTCATATAGGAGCCCACCCTTGCCGATGATCTGGAGGGCATGGATCTTTCCATCGGCAACCACGTCCGCGCGGAAGTCGAGTTCTCGGGCTGCTGAGAGCGTTTGCCCCATTGTCTTGCCGTTCAGGGAGAAATCGACGATCGTCCGATGTCCGCTCACTGCGTAGCAATGGCGCTTGTACAACGCTTCGAGGAGCGAGCTCAACGACAGATTGTCCATGACCACTCCCGTCAGGGCCGCGGAACCAGCCTGACCGAAGTGATCGTCGGATCCGCCGACGATTCCCAGGTGATGGCCGTCGTCGAGCACTTCTCGAACGCTGTACTTCGGTCCGGGACGGGCGGCGGCCTGCGGCAGGTGCCCCCGGAGCAGCGGGGGTGTCTCGTCGAAGGGTAGAACCTCGGAACTCCCGTGGAAGGAGTAGATTTCGATCAAGCGCTGCCGCTCGTCATGGATGTATTCCTTGACGCCCATCCACAGCGTATGGTGCGAGAACGCGAGCGGGAAGCGCTTGAATTCCTCGGTGTCGAACGCCTCCCAGTAGCGATCTCCGGCTTCCCGGAATTCCTCCGAGCTCGCATCCTTCCACTTCGCCACCTTGGTCTTGGCCGCCTTTATGCGCTCGACGAGCCGCTCCATCACGTTCGCATCGATTTTGTCGAAGTAGAGGTTCATGTGGGTGCGCTTGAGAAAGTGAGTCTCACCGGCCGGAATCGCGATGAACTCCCCTGGCACCGTGTAGCGCTTCGCATTCTCCGCGATAATCTCCAACCGCTCTCTCAGGCTGCCCCTCAGCTCACGACCGAAGTGGTGGTCCGTGATCGCCAGGAAGTCGTGACCGCGGGCGTAAGCATCCCGGTACACGTCTCGCAGTTCGCCTTGACCGTCACTGATCGCGGTGTGTACATGCAGGTCACCCCAAAAAATCTTCTCACGGGCGGGCTTGACGGTAACGACGACGGGGTTACTCGTCGCACGCATTCCCGTCGCCGGATCGCGCACCGAAACCGTGTGGATCCCTGTCGTCGAGAAGGACCGGGTGATCGCGTGACGATCGAGCAGCTTCTCCTGGTTCAAGGGATGTACCGCATAATCCTCCGCGCCCTCGTTGCCCGAGGTCTCCACCTCCAAGGTTGCGCCATAGTTCTCGCAGAGATTGCCGAAGTGGTCCTCGGCAAAAATCACGAAGTCGGTGGGTTCTCCGACGGCGGTCTGTGAGGGACCGACGATGCGCAGTTTGACGGGATCGTTCTCAAGGATGCGCAGGGGCTGCGCTTCAATCATTTGGAAGCTGCCGTCTCCATCGCGGTCGATGCCAGCTTCGATCAGGAACTCCCGCTGTTTGCGCCCTGCCGCGATGAGGTGGCCCTCGCTTCCGTAATCCACCAGGATCTTTCCTCCCGGCGGGAGCGGTGTGCCCGCGATCTCGAAGTCGAAGTGCGAGCGTCCCGCGAAGGCGATTCGGTCCCGCTGGATCATCCGGGTGATCAGCTCTCCCCCGTCGCTACGCGATGCAGACACCAGCGTGTTGTCGCCCCCCTCGTTGATCAGTCCACGAGCAAAGCCAAACCAGGGCTTGCTGTAATGGAAGATTCTCGCCGTACCACCGACGGGGATTCCCTCGGGGCCCGCACTGATGTAGATCTTGACGGGGGTTGGCTCACCGGATACTAACTCGTCAGGAATGACCCGGACGCCCTCGGCCTCAGGCGGGGCCGTTGAGCATCCGGCGAGCAATCCAGACAGAAGGATAACCAAGGCGGTCTGGAGGGAGACTAGCTGGTGTGTCCTCATCGTGATGTCCTCCCCGGGTTTGAACCGGAGGCTCTGCGAGATCGATTCAGGAAGACGGCGCCGGAGTGTCCGAACGTTGGTCGAGGGGCGGTCGGCGCAGCAGTTTGCGGCCGCACCAAGGGCAGCCTCGCCAGCGCGGAGAAACGCCCCATCCACAGCTCCGGCAAGGTACCTTGAACTCGATATCCCAGGATAGGCGCTCGCGGCAATGGGGGCAGAATCGTGCGTAGAGCGGAAGCGGCTTGCGGCAGGATGGGCAGTGTCCGCGGCTGGTTGCCGGGCTCTTGCCGTGGCGTACGCGGCTAAACTCGTTGCCGCACCATGCACAGTAACGCCAGTGGGAACTCTTCTCCCATCCGCAGGACGTGCAGCGGCCCGGCAGGCTATCGGACCAGATCAGTTTCCTGCGGTCCGCACACTCCGGGCAGTAGGACATGTGGGTGATCAGATCAGAGCCACACTCGAGGCAGACCCGGCGGATGTTGTAGTAGCCGTCGATGAGCTGTTCCAAGTTGCGGCCGCGCCGCCGAAGTGTCAGCCCGGCCAGCGCCCGCCGGAACGCCGAGGCCGAAGCGAAGCGCTGGCGCGGATCTCGAGCCATGGCCCTCAAGAGAATCGGTCGGAGCTGCTCCGGCAACCCCGTCATCTGTCGCGCGAGCCGCCGATGATCGAGACGCAGGATCCGGTAGGCGATGATGGCGGTCTTCGCCTCGCCCCAAGGGACCGCTCCCGTGATCATCTCGTAGAGTACGACCCCGAGCGCAAAAATGTCCGACTTGTTGTTTGAGCGCCCCCGCATTTGCTCCGGCGGCATGTAGGCGAGAGTGCCCGCTCCCGAGCCCGTCTGAGTCGAGAGCCCCAAGTCCCGGGCGATGCCGAAGTCACACAGCACCGGACGCCGGCTGCGGCGCTCCAGGATGATATTCGATGGATTGACGTCTCGGTGGACGAGTCCCTCTCGGTGAATAGCGGCCAGGGCTTCTGCGAGCTCGTCCGCGAGATCCAGTGCCACGCAGACCGGAAGCTTGCGGTGGAAGTCGAGGAAGTCCCGCAGGGTCGGCCCCTCCAGGTAATCCATGACGAGGAAGGGGCGTCCCCGCTCATCGGTGTTGACCTCGTGAACCCTTACGATTCCCGGGTGAGAGAGAAAGCGCAGCCCGCGCGCTTCCCTCAGCAGAGACTCGTCTCCGGAACGATTCGCGACCTTGACGGCGCGAAGCTGACGCTTGATGCGGTCCCGACAGAGCAAAACACGGGCATAGCCCCCCGCCCCGAGTTCGTTCAGAATCCGGTAACGTTTCTGGGTGTCGACATAGGCATCGAGCACCTTAAGTTCCTCACTATAAAGAGTTTACTTTTTCAGCGCCACGGCCTTGCGCATGCGGTCCGCCGCGGCGTTCGCCAACATCACCGTGACGCCCAACAACAATCCTGGAAGCGTGGCAACCCACCAAGCCTCGAAGAGGACGTCACGTCCTTCGGCAAGGATGTTACCCCACGATGGCTGCGGTGGGGTGATACCGAATCCAAGGAAGGAAAGCGAGGCTTCGAGGAGCACGAAGGGACCGAGCCGGAGACCGGCGGCCACGAGGACGATGGTGGAGGCGTGGGGGAGGATGTGACGAATGGCGAGGCGCCAGGTCGGGACTCCTGCGGCACGGGCCGCGAGCACCATCGGACCACCCGCGAGGGAGTGGGTTTCCGCCCGAACCAGCCGTGCGATGGCGGGCCAGCCGGTGGCACCTACGAGCAGGGCGAGGCCCCAGGTGCCCGGCTCGAAGAGTGCAGCGACGACCATCAACAGGACGATTCGTGGAACGGCGAGGAAGGTGTCCGAGAGGCGGCTGAGCAGCAGGTCCACCCAGCGGCCGAGCAGGCCGGAGACGATGCCCAGTCCGGCGCCGAGCAGGCTGGCCGAGAGAACGGCGAGCAGGCCGACCGAGAGCGAGCTGCGCCCGCCGACCAGCAGACGCGAGAGCAGGTCGCGGCCGTAGCGATCTGTTCCCGCGAGGAAGTGCAGATGATGGATCTTCGGTTGTCCGGACGCGTCGCATTCCAGCGACGCGAGAGACGCTCGGCGTGAACGGGGTCCACGACGGTAGACGACCTCCTTGCCCTCGATGTGCCACTCATGGTTGGTCTTGCCCGGATCCACCGAATCCCAGCCGGCGATCGGTAGGGCTTTGCCGTTCTTCATCGTGAATGCCGGGACGATCGATCCCGGTGGCAGGAGTCGAAGAGCGACCGGATCGAGTGTGGCCGTGGTGCTACTCGGGGCGAGAAGCGGGCCGAGCGTGGCAAAGAGCAGCAACAACAGCCCCAAAATGATCGCGTTTCTCATCGCCGAGACATGCCGGAACTCGTGCGCCAGCGGGGGTCGACAGCGGCAGAGAGCAGGTCGGCGATGAGCGTCCCGAGGACCACGGCTGTCGCGATCAGCAGCAGTCCACCGAGGACTAGCGGCAGGTCTCGCGCGAGGAGGGCCTCCTGCTGCAGTCTGCCGATTCCGGGCCAGGAGAACACGACCTCGACGACGACCACACCGCCAACGGTGATCGGCAGCGCCAGCCCCAGAAGCGTGATGATCGGGTGCAGGGCGGCGCGTGTGGCTCGCAGCGTCAGCCTCGTCTCGTCCACGCCCAGGCCGCGGGCCATGCGAATGGGGGCCGAGTGCAGGGTGCCCAAGAGGGAGGTGGCGTGATGACGCGCGATCGGTGCAGCGCCAGGGAGTCCGACGACGAGACAGGGGAGCAGGAGGTGCAGCAGCAGGTCCAGCGGGTGCAGGCCCACGAAGTTGGCGCTGTGCATGTGGGAGGCGGGAAGTACACCGAGCTTCCAGGAGAAGACCCAAATGGCAACGAGGCCCAACCAGAAAGGAGGCAGAGCATCGAGCGCCGGGAGCACCCTGTGCACGAAGAACGCTGCCACGCTTCCAGGCCGGAGGGCCGCCGCCGTTCCCATAGAGACCCCCACCAGGAAGGCGACGAAGATGGCAGACAAGCCTAGGAGCATCGTGGGCCAGAGAGCCTCGAGAAGTACGCGCGACACCGGGCGGTGATAGCGCAGCGAGATGCCGAGATCGCCGCGGAGGGCGTGCGAGACGAAACCGGTGAAACGCTGCATGAGGGGCTGATCAAGGCCGTAGATTTCTTCGAGGTGCGCCCGGTCTTCGAGGCTGAGTGTCGGATCATCTCCCATGCCGAGGGGATCTCCGGGGATCGCCTCGAGGAGGAGAAACGCCAGGAGCACCACGAGGATGACCGTGATGACACCGCTCCCGAGCCGCTTGAGGATCGACATCATTCCGCAGGCACTCCGAGACTCCAGTGCTCGACCCCGGCCAGCGGATCGTTGATGCGGATTTCCTCGCTGGGGCCGACGATATCGGAACGAACAGCGGTCAGTGTCGTTGGCCGGAAGAGGATCGAATAGGGCTGTTCGCTGTGGAAGTACTGCTCCCATCTCCGCCAGGCGCGTGTTCGCTCTTCGTCATCCCGCGTGTCCTTGGCTCGCGAGGCGATGCGGTCGGCCTCGGGGTGGGTCCACGAGCCGAAATTCATACCTCCACTGCCGCAGGCGTTCTCATGCAGGTTCTCGGTCGCGTCGACCCGAAGGGAGACGCGCCAACCGCCGATCCAGGCGTCCGTATCGTGGGCGCTGATCGTGGCGTAGAAGGATGAGTTTTCGACAGCTTCGAGACTGACCTGAATCCCGTACTCCAGCAATTGCTGCTGGATCAGCGTCGCGGCCTGCATGCGTTGCGCGTTGCCGGACTGAACGAAGAGGCGGAAGGCTAGTGGTGTCCCGTCCTTCCGCTTGAGGAACGGATCGCCATCCTTGCGCTCGAAGCCCGCATTGCGGAACAGTTGCTCGGCGCCTTGCGGGTTGTAGGGCCAGGGCTTTAGGTCCGGGTCGTGTTCCGGCAGCGGCGCGAGGAACGGCGAGGGAGGGATCTCGCCCTCACCGAGAAGCAGGGTGTCGACCAGCGTTTCTCTATCGATCGCCATCGTCATGGCACGCCTGATCTGTGGATCACCGAAGATCGGATGCGGATGGGTGCGCGCGATTTCTGCGATGACACCAGCTTCGTCGACGCAGGCTTCGTCCCCCGTGCGGCGGCAGTCGGCTTCGCGGTAACGGCGGTACTCAAGGTAGGCGGCGGGGTCGAGAGTGTTGTAACCCAGGTAGGTGTATCGGAAGCTCGGACGACGGACCAGCGTGACATCCTCTGCGCCCGTTAGACGCGACGCTTCGTCGGGGGAAAGCCGGTCTACCAGGTCCAGGTTGCCCGAGAGAAACTGCGTGACTCGCGACGTGGCGTCCGGCACGATGCGAAGGACCAATCGTTCGATCCTGGCCGGTGGCCCACCCCAGTCCGGCACGCGCTCGAGGACGATCTGCTGTCCCGCTTCGACTCGTTCCACTCGGTATGGCCCCGCGGAGAGCAAGGCCTTGGTCCAGTCCGTATGGCGCCACTCTTCAAAGGGAATTGTGGCGAGCGCGCGGGGAAGAACGTGCAGGTCGTTCACGTCCATCACTTGCCCGGGATAGGCGGTGTCGAAGTGGAAGACCGCGGTCAGCGGATCCGGACAACTCAGCCCGGTGATGTGCCGCTTGAT
>JANTFM010000219.1 GCA_024763475.1 Acidobacteriota bacterium
AGCAGCGTTGCGCGAAGACGTGCTCCGGCAGAGCGCGGTCGAGGAAGGCCAACAGCGTCTTGTCGATCTCCGGGTGCCGGAAATCGTGCGCCGTGGAGCGAAGAATGTTGCACCTCGACGATTCGGAGAACTCATGCTGGCACGGGCCATGTATCGAACAAATACGGCACTCAATGGAACGATTTCATCGCCACCCCTCCACAGGATATCCCAACTGCGGGCTCACCCGAGCCCATCAGGAATCTCCCCCAAGAGGCGGGGAAAGTGAACGGATTGTGTGCAGGTGATGCGGTGACGCAGCGGATCAACCTAGAGTGCTCGAACCGCGGACTCCCGCAGAGGGGATGCAGCGCAGGTTAGAACTTGAGCTGGAACAACTCCTCGTCGGCCCGAATCTCCCGAGGGGACGGAACCGAGACATTGACGGGGGTTGGGATCCCTAAGCCACCCTCTTCTCGGGAGAGATTCACCTTCATCCGGGTTCGTCACGCTCTACGGCGAATCAACCTGGGTCGTTACCCTGCGCCCGAATCAACCTGGGTCGTCATGCTCTACGGCGAATCAACCTGGGTCGTTACCCTGCGCCCGAATCAACCTGGGTTCTTTGGCCTTGTCTCCTTGCTCGACTGCGATGCGCGAAAGCGAGCCGTAGGTGACGAACGCTGCCCAGTAGAAGGGGTGCTCGAAGGGGTGCTTTCGGGCGCGCTGGGTTCTCGCAAGCGCGGTTGCGACCGCTTCGCCGGTGGCGAGCTCGGAGTGGGCGTCGCCCCAGAAGCTGGCGGCGCGCGCATCGTCGACGCTCCACAGGCTGGCGACGACGGCCTCGGAGCCTGCCAGGGTGAAAGCCCGGACGAAGCCGAGGATGCCCTCGCCACCGATGACTTCGCCGCGGGCTGTCTCGCAGGCCGAGAGGATGACGAGCGGAGGTGCCGCGGAGGAGGTGGCGATGTCTTCCGCGCTGACGATCAGCGGGTCATCGGCGGGGCCGAGGATGAGCTGGGGGCCGGACTCCGGGTCCTGTCGTGCGTGGGAGATGACCTGCAAGATGGCGTGCTGAGGTCTCGTGTCTCCCGTCAGCAGACTCTCGCACGCCGCCGCGTCCGAGACCCGCTCGACCTGCCGGGGGTCGTAGGCGCGGGCAATCGCGGAGGCCTCTGCCGTGGCAAAGGCGAGCGGTGCGAGGTCGTAAGCCGGGGCGCCGTCGTCCGCGATCAGCAGCGTGATGCCGGAGTCGTTGCGCGTCGCTGCGCCAGGCTGGCTGACGAGGAAAGCCGCGGCTGGAAGCGAGCGGAGCTCCCAACGATCCACCAGGAAGCGCAGTTCCCGTTCGGCTTCGGGCGGGTCTGTGACGAGCGCGGCGAAAGGCAGCAGATGGAGGTGCCGGTCCGGCACGACGATGAGCTGCCTGGCGCCGCTGAGCAGATCCCGGGCTGGCGAGAGCAGGGTCTTGAAGAGTTCGTGGCCCCGACCCGCATCCCGCCGGAAATCAGCCTCCGGGTCCAGACGCGCGTCGACCGAGCGGGTCGGCCGAAGGAGGATCGCACGATAGGCCTGCACTTGGGCCTCGATCTCGCGCCGCGGCGGGAGGACGAAGGCCTGCGCCGCGTCCCGTGAGATCGCGAGGAGCAGGGACGCGTCCTCGCCGAGCAGGTACTCAAGGAGGAGATCGTCCGGGCGGAGCCGCGCCTGGGCCTCAGAGAGACTCAGCGAGGCCCGTTCGACGACGAACTGGCCCCGCGCGGAGCGATCCTGCGAGGACCCAGGTTGATTCGTCGGGGAAGGTGAGGACCCAGGTTGATTCGCCGGGGAGGGTCGCGAGGTCTGTTCGGCGGCGAACTGGTCCTGCGCGGAGCGAAGCTGCGAGGACCCAGGTTGATTCGTTGGGGAAGGTGAGGACCCAGGTTGATTCGCCGGGGAGGGTCGCGAGGCCCGTTCGGCGGCGAACTGGTCCTGCGCGGAGCGAAGCTGCGAGGACCCAGGTTGATTCGTTGGGGAAGGTGAGGACCCACGTTGATTCGCCGGGGGGGATGGCGAGGCCCGGTTCCCCGCGAACTTCGGGCCCTGCGCGGAGAGAGCTTCCCTCAGCGCGCGTGCGTGCGCGGACTCCATCACCGAGAAGACCGCGTTTGTGACGCGCCCGCCTGCCGCGTCGAGCAGAGATGCGGCGAGGATTTCGTAGACGTCGCTGCGGGCGTTCAGGAAGCGTGTTCGTTCGCCATCGAGTGGAATCGCCTGACGCATGCCTTCGACCGCAAAGACGGCTTCCCGGGCATAGCGGATCGCGCCGGGAAGATCAGCGGCGGCGCGCGCAAGGCTGGCGCGTTCGACATCGACCTCCCAGGCTTCTTCTACGGCTCCGAGTTCTTCCGCGAGCTGTGCCGCTGAATCCAGCGCGGCCCGTGCGCCGGCGAGGTCTCCTGCCTTGCGCGAGGCCTGTCCCAGGTAGAGCCGGTGGCGCAGGCGCTGCTCCTTTGTGGTGGGATCCAGCTTGCGGAGGGTTGCCAGTGCTCGGCCCGGGTCTCCCTGGCGTGTCTGAGCGACTCCGGAGAGGATGAGCGCGTGGGCCCGGAGTTCGTCGAGTTCTGCGCGTTTGGCGTGTCCGGCAGCCTCGATAAAGCTCTTTTCCGCAGAGGGATACGAGCCCTGGTCGAGAGAAATCAGGCCCTCGACGATCGACACGGTGGCCAGCCCACGGGGATCCTCTGCCCTCTCGGCCAGCGCGTGCGCCCGTTGGCACTGCGTGCGGGCCCGGCGCAGGTTGCCGACCTGCCGCGAGAGCTCGCACTCGTTGGAGAGCACGCGCCGGAGGAGGTCGTCGTTTCCTTCGCTCTCGAGAATCGGAATCGCCTGGCGCAGCGTCTCGAGGGCGGCGGCGTAGCGGCCGGTGGAGCGCTCCACGTAGGCGAGGTTGGAGAGGGTCTTGGCCACGGCGAGGGAGGCTCCCGCCTCCTGGCCGGCCGCGATCGCCTGCTCCAGCAGCGCGCGCCCCTGGTCCACCTCGCCCTGGCTCGCCGCGAGCCACCCGAGGGCGTTGAGGCAGCGCTGCCGCCCCAGGGCGTCCTCCGCCTCGTCGGCGAGCAGCAGCCCCCGCTCGTAATGGGGCCGGGCTGCTTCCGGCGCGCCCCTGCGAAGCTCGATCTCCCCCAGCAGGTAAGCGAGGAAGGCGCTTTCGCCCCTACGGCGAATCATCTCGTCGACCGTGTCCCGGGCCTGCGCCCCCTGCTGACTCGCCGAGGCTTGTACGATGTAGTCCTTGCAGACAGTCTCGCTGTACGCCGCCGAGAGGCATGTCTCGCGCAGGGCCGCGAGTGTGTCCTGCGGCGGGGTCCCGGCGCAGCCTGCCAAAGCGGCCCAAAGCAGCAGCATCAGCGGGAGAGTCGCCGTAAGGGAGCCTCTGATCCAGGCCATTCGACGGCGGCGGCAAGACATGGCCACGATGATAACGCGTCTTGTTCACGGGATCGCCCGCCCGCTGTCACCTGATCGTCACATCCCGTGGACACTCTTCGTTTGCGCTCCGCAGGCAAGAGAGACACACGCGTCGCACCCGGCGCGCCCTTGCGGGTCGTCAGGAGTTCTTGAGAACGTTGAGCCTTGCTGCTATCGAGCAGAGATGAAAGGGAGTTGGCGATGAAGAAGTTGGTCTTGGTTCTGGTGCTAAGCGCCGCAGTCGTCCTGGCAGGTTGTGGGTCCCGTTCCGGGAGCGGGGGTTCCCGTTCCGTGATTCAGAACAAGGGTTCCGACACCCTCGTGAATGTCGCCCAGGCCTGGGCGGAAAACTACAAGGAGATCAACCCCGAGGTCGCCGTCGCGGTGACCGGTGGTGGTTCCGGAACCGGGATCTCGGCACTGATCAACGGCACCGTCGATATCGCCAACGCGAGCCGCAAGATGAAGGCGAAGGAAGTCGAAGCCGCCGAGGCCCGGGGAATCGAACCTGTCGAGTTCACCGTCGGATTCGATGCGCTCGCGGTCTACCTCCACAAGGACAACCCGGCGGCCATGCTCTCCCTCGAGCAGCTCGCCGAGATCTATGGCGAAGGCGGCGGATACGACAACTGGAGCCAGCTTGGCCTGGAGATTCCGGGTTGCCCCAGCGGGGAGATCGTCGTCGTCAGTCGCCAGAACAACTCAGGCACCTACGTCTATTTCAAGGAGAGCGTCCTGGGCAAGGGGCGCGACTACAAGCTCGGTTCCCGTGACATGCACGGATCGAAGGACGTGGTCGATCTCGTCGAACACACGCCCTGCGCGATCGGTTACAGCGGCCTGGCCTATGCGACCGATCAAGTCAAGCTCGCCTGCATCACCACCGCCGAGGGCACGGACTGCGTCAACCCCTCCGTGGAGACCGCCGTCGATGGGACCTACCCGATCGCGCGCCCCCTCTTCATCTACACGCGAGGCACGCCGGAGGGAGCGGTCAAGTCCTACGTCGACTGGATCCTGAGCGACGACGGACAGTGCATCATCAAGAAGAAGGGCTACGCGCCGCTCCACCCCGTGACCTGCAACTAGCGTCCCGTCAGATGAGTTCGCTACATGCTTCACCTGCCATCCGCGTCTCTGGCGACGTTGGGGCTCCTCCGCATACTCCCGCTATGCCGTTGTCGGCCCGCGGCTCAGCTGAGCTCGCCGAGGGCCTGGCCAGAGGTGCCGAGGGTTTGCCGAAGATGACAGGGAAGCTACGACGCGGAGCAGCCGTGCCATACTCTGCGAGTTCCGTATCAGCTGTTCCAGAGGACACTTGCACAAACCTTACGCCAGGGAGGGACGGACGCGGATGAGCCCCTACGAGCAGAGACTGCAGAATGACCTGGAGGAGATTCGCGAGCGCTTGCGAGAGGTTGGCGAGATGGTCAGCCTCGGGCTCAGGAATTCGATCCACGCGCTCCTCACCGAGAACCGGCCCCTGGCCAACGAGACCGTCTTGGGCGACCTGCCGATCAATCGGAGGATCCGTGCCATCGACCGGCAGTGCCACGCGTTCGTGGCTCGGCACATGCCAAGCGCGGGGCACCTGCGCTTCGTCTCGGCGGTCCTGAGGCTCACGATCGGCATCGAGCGCGTCGGGGACTATGCGGCGACCATCGCGCGTGAGGTCTCTCAGCTCAAGTGCCTGCCGCCCTCCCTGGTCGTTCGCGATATCGAGCTACTGTCCGAGCAGTCGCAGCTCATGTTCAAGGAGGCAATTCGCGCCTTTCTCGAGAGCAATGCGGAGCTGGCCCGCGGGACCCGTGTGATGGAGTCTCAGGTCGACGTGGCCTTCGAGAAGGTTTTTGGAGACCTGCTCAAGGAGGGAGAGGAGGGCACGAGTTCCGTCCGCGACCTCTTCGCACTGCTCTCGGTCTTCAACGCACTCGAGCGGGTCAGTGACCAGTCCAAGAACATCTGTGAAGAGACCATCTTCCAGGCCGAAGGCAAGACCAAGATGCCGAAGACCTACCGCGTCCTCTTCGTCAGCGAGAAGGACAGCATTCCCGGCCAGATGGCCGTTGCGTTCGCTAAAAAGGCGTTCCCCGGAAGCCTCGCCGCGAAAGCAATGGAATGGAAGGCCGAGGACTCTGTCTCTTCGGAATTCATCACCTTCATGGAGCAGCACGGCTACGGGATGGACGGGAGTAAGTCGCGGCAGCTCGACCTGACCGAGGACGAGCTCGGGCGCTTCCATGTCATCGTCGGCCTCGAGCCGGGCGCGGAGTCTCATTTGGCGGGCAAGCCATTCCACACCGTCTATCTCGAGTGGGATATTGCGGGGGATCTGGCTGCGGCGGAGAACGCGTCGGCGGAGTCCGGTCTGGCATTGCTGCACAGGATCGTCACTCACCGGGTTCATGAACTCGTCATGGTGTTGCGGGGCCGGGAGGCCGACTGAGATGGCTGCCGGTGACGCCCGACCTGCCGACCCCGTGGTCGTGAACGACGCCCGGGATCTTGCCTGGTACGTCGACAAGGCGGTCGCGTGGCTCGTTTTTCTCGGCGGGAGTTCGGCGATCCTTTTCATCTTCGGCATTTTCGTGTTCGTCGCGAAGGAGGGGTTGCCCTTCGTTTTCCATGCCTTCGATGTTTCCGATTTTTTCGCGTCGATCCGCTGGCGGCCCACGTCTGACTCCAACCCGACCTACGGCGCGCTGGCCTTGATCGTCGGTACGGCGAGCGTGACGACGCTGGCCATGATCATCGCGGTTCCATTCTCCCTGGGAGCTGCCATCTTCGTCGGCGAGTTTGCGACCGGGAAAGTTCGGGAGTTTTTCAAGATCCTGATCGAACTGCTCGCAGCGATACCCTCGGTCGTCTGGGGTTTTATCGGTCTGAGCCTGATGAACCCGCTGATCATCAAGCTCTTCCATGTGCCGGTCGGTCTCAACGTGCTCAACTCGGGGATCATCCTCGGCCTGATGGCCGCTCCCATCATGACCACGATCGCCGAGGATGCGCTCAAGGCCGTGCCCGACCACTACCGCGAAGCGGCGGAAGCGATGGGCGCCACGCGCTGGCAGGTGATTTTCAAGGTCGTGTTGCCCGCCGCGAAGAACGGCCTGGTCGCCGCCGTGCTGCTCGGCGTGGGTCGGGGTTTCGGCGAGACGATGGCCGTGCTGATGGCCAGCGGTCATTCGGTGAACCTGCCGACGAGCGTCTTCGATTCCGTGCGCGCATTGACCGCGACGATCGCCGCCGAACTGGGAGAAACCGCGGTTGGCTCTGACCACTACGGCGCCCTCTTCACCCTGGGCATCTTCCTCTTCCTCGTCACCTTCGTGATCAACCTGAGCGCGGATCTCGCGATCCGCGGCTTCCGCAAGAGGTGACCCGTGTTCGGAACGTCTGAGCTCAACGAGCGAAACCGGAGAGTCGAGCGCCGTGTCCGTCTGCTCTTCGGGGTGATGACAATCCTGTTGATCGTGCCGGTGATCGCGATTCTCTCCGTGCTGGTCTACAAGGGTGG
>JANTFM010000220.1 GCA_024763475.1 Acidobacteriota bacterium
CGCCTCCAGCCACGGACTCTTCCATGCTGCAGGCCACGAATTCGACCGCGCCGCCGCCCGAGGAAGCTGCCACGCCTCCGGCCACGGACCCTTCCATGCTGCAGGCCACGAATTCGACCGCGCCGCCGCCCGAGGAAGCTGCCACGCCTCCAGCCACGGACCCTTCCATGCCGCCGCTTGAAGAAGCTGCCACGCCGCCGGCAGTTGACTTGTTGAGAGGAGCTCGTCATGCCTGAGAACCAGGGTCAAGTTCGGCAGATCAGGCGGGTCATCGGACGCATCATGGCGATCGGGGAGGAGGCGCTGAGTGGACGGGAGAAGCTCGACCTGCTGCAGGCGGTGCGGGCGATCGACGAGGATGCGAAGGTTGTCGACTCCCTGATCGTTGAGGCGACCCTGGGACTCGACGAGAAGTTCCAGGAGGCCGGCAGGGCGATCGCCAAGTTGCGCGAGCTGGTCGACGGGCTCACGGCGCCGCCGTGGTATCCGGCGACACTGCTCGGCCTCGCGGACGAGGGGGAGCGGGTGATGGCTCTTGTGGGCGAGGGCAACCACCGCCGCTTCGTGACCCTTGCCGAGTCGTTGGATCCTTGCGAGCTGGAGGTGGGCGAGGGCGTCTATCTCAGCCATGAGCGCAATGTCGTCCTCGGGCGATCCGCGCGGCCGCTGGCGCCGACGGGAGAGGTTGCCAGCTTGCAGCGCCTGATCCCCGACGGGCGAGCCGTGCTCCTCTCCCACGGTGAGGAGATCGTGGTGACGGCCTCGGCAGCCCTGCTGGCACAAGACCCACAGCCCGGGGATCCCGTCAGCTGGAATCGCGAGCAGTGGATCTGCGAGGAGTCAATCGCCAAGTCTGCCGACAGCCCCTGCTTCCTCGAAGAGACGCCGCAGGACAGCTTCGAGGACATCGGCGGCCTCGACGAGCAGATCGAGATCATCAAGCGGGCCGTCACTTTGCAGCTCGAGCATCCGGAGTTGACCACGAAGTATGGAGTCACCCGGAAGGGGGGCATCCTGCTCAGTGGCCCTCCCGGCACCGGCAAGACCATGCTGGCCCGTGCCCTCGCAAACTACCTCGCCGGCAGTGCCAGCTCCGGGCGTTCGCACTTCATGAACGTTCAGCCGGCCAGCCTGGGGAGCGTCTACTACTCCCAGACCGAGAGCAATTACCGCGAGGCGTTCCGGGTGGCAAGGGAGGTGGGGGCCGCCGATCCCGGGCAGCCCGTCATCATGTTCTTCGACGAGGTGGATGCCGCAGGGGCGCTTCGTGGCGAGTCGCTGGCCCAGGTGCACGACCGCGTCCTGGCGACCTTCCTCGCGGAACTCGACGGTCTCACCGGACGCGAGAACGTCATCGTGGTCGCCGCCACGAATCGGCCCGATGCGCTCGATCCGGCGCTGCTGCGGCCGGGACGAATGGGGGACATCCGGCTCGAGATCCCGCGACCCAACCGTGCGGCGGCCGGGGCGATCTTCGAACGCCACCTCCCGAAAGGGATGCCCTTCCGAAAGCTCGGACCGATCTCTTCGGAGTCTGGCTTGAGGCGCGCCACCATCGAGTCCGCGCTCTCGCACATCTATGCGCCGAACGGCCTTGGCGTGGTGGCGCATCTCGTCTTCCGCGATGGATCAAGAATGCCGGTCATGCCGTCGAAGCTCATCAGCGGCGCAGTCATCGCCAAGATCGCCCATGACGCCGCCGAGAGAGCCTGCCTGCGCGAACTCGAAACTGGGCAGGAGGGTCTGAGTGCGGAGGATCTCCTCGACGCGGTCGACAGCGAGTTTGCGTCGTCAACGCGCTTGCTGACGCCGGCGAACTGTCGCGGGCATCTCGACGAGATCCCGGCGGACACGGATGTCGTCCGCATCGAGCTGGCCACGCGGCCGGAACTCCCGTCTCTACGTCGCGCACGCATTGCCTGAGGATAAGGGCTTGAGTTCCGGGGTGGGTCGAAGTCTCCGCGCCGCGCGCGCATCGGCTGAGGTGCGGAGGAAAGGAGTCACGATGAGTAGGAGGCGCAGGAAACGCAGAGCCGCTTCACGGGTGCATAGACTCCCCAAGCTCTGCGGAGCCGATGTCGAACTCGGTAACTTCATCAGTGGGGGAGACGGCCCGCAGGAGACCGGGAGTTTGGCGTCCGTGGCGATGTTGCGCGAAGTCGATGGCCAGCCAAAGGCGTCTCTGTCATTTCCTTCCCGCAACTCGTGTTGCGGCGATCAGAGTGCCTCCTACGCCAACGGAAGTTGCGGCAGCCATGAGGGCCACGGCGATCACAGTGCCTCCTACGGCAACGGCAGTTGCGGCAGCCATGAGGGTCACGGCGATCAGAGTGCCTCCTACGCCAACGGAAGTTGCGGCAGCCATGAGGGTCACGGCGATCACAGTGCCTCCTACGGCAACGGCAGTTGCGGCAGCCATGAGGGTCACGGCGATCACAGTGCCTCCTACGGCAACGGCAGTTGCGGCAGCCATGAGGATCACGGTGCCCCCTACGGTCATGGCAGTCGTGATGTCTACGACGATCACTACCATCAGGACGGTCACGGTTATCACGACAAGTACTACAGCCACTGCGGGGAAACCCGGCGCTACACGGAGTCGGCGGGAAGAGGAAGCGACGCGTCCTCGCGGGGCGTGCTCTACGCGGCGCAGGACTGGGGCCGCCGCTTCCTTCCCTCCAACGGAGGCTGCATCTACATCGACCTCGCTCATCTCGAGCTGGCGATGCCCGAAGTCCTCTCCGCGTACGACCACGTGGCGATGTGGCACGCCATGTTGCGCATCGCGCAGCGGGCGTATCGTGCCGCCAACGGGAGGATGCCGCAGGGCCGGAGGATCGAAGCCCAGGTCAACAACACGGACGGTCATGTGTCGTGGGGTGGGCATCTCAATATTGCGATCACGCGCCGGGCATGGGACAACATCTTCGATCGGAGGCTCCACTACCTGACCTTCCTGGCCTCGTTCCAGGTTTCGAGCATCGTGTACACGGGACAGGGCAAGGTGGGCAGCCATCGGGATCCAGAGAGCGGCTTCCAGCTTTCCCAGCGGGCCGACTTCTTCGAGACGATCTGTGCGCCCCAGACCACCTACCGGAGGCCGATCGTCAACAGCCGGGACGAGGCGCTCTGCGGGTCTCGTGCGGGGAGGGCTGCGGGAGGCCCAGGGGGTCGTCCCGAGGTAGCGAGGCTGCATGTCATTTTCTTCGACTCGATTCTCGCGCACACCGCGTGCGTGCTCAGGACCGGTGTGATGCAGATCATCACGGCGATGATCGAGGCCGAGAGGGTCAACTCCGCACTGATCCTCGAAAGTCCCCTCGACGCATTGAGAACCTGGAGCCGGGACTGCACCTTGAGTCGCTGTGCGCGCACCGTTTCCGGAAAGCGGCTGACCGCCGTGCAGTTGCAGTTTCTCTTCCTTGAAGAGGCGAGACGTTTCGCGCGGGAGGGAGGGCTCTCCGCTGTGGTGCCTCGCCACGATGAGATCCTCGACCTCTGGGAGGAGATCCTCGTCAAGCTGGAGCAGTACGATCTGACGGCTCTGTCCTCGCGCCTCGATTGGGCCTTGAAACGAACTCTCCTGGAGCGCGTTGTGGACCAGAATCGCGGTCTCGGCTGGGATGCTCCCCAGCTGCAATACCTCGACCAGCTCTACGGATCGCTCGATCCCGAAAGCGGACTTTACTGGTCATGCGAGGCCTCCGGAGCCGTCACCCCTCTCGTCAGCGACGAGCGGATCCGCTTCTTCGAGACTCATCCGCCGGAGGATACGAGGGCCTGGACGCGAGCCATGCTGCTGCGCCGCGGTGGAGACGCTGCGGTCAGGAGCGTGAACTGGGATCACGTCACTCTTGAGCTGTCGTCGTCTCGGGGATCGATGCGGCGCCTCAGGGTGCCGCTGGACGACCCCTATGCCGCGACGCGTGCGCACAACCAAGAGTACTTCGACGACGATCTGGGGCTCGAGGACCTGGCACGGGTTTTGGGCGCGACAGAGGAACTGAGTTACAGCCAGAGCGGGTGGCGTCGCAGCGCCGGTTCCGGGAGCGCCTCCTGGCGCGCAGAAGCATGCATGGAATCTGCACGCGCCAGCTCGCGCCCAGCAAGTTCAACCATGGGGCCAGATGGCTCATATGCGGGATCACCAAGTCCGTACATCGAGCCGGGAAACTCCTCCCCGGGATCAGCAAGTCCAGATAAGGGGTCGACAGACTCGCACTCGGGATCTGTAAGCAGCGATCACGCACACAACGAGAGACAGGAGGACCAAAGCGATGTCCACGAGACAACGACGGAGCAGGATGGAAGATCGGAACAGGCAGCGCGAGACGGGTACTCCCGGAACTGACGACTCGAATCTCGGCGAGATCCGCTCCCAGGCGGACGAGCTTCTGCGGGCGGGCGATGCGGCGGTGCAGCGCGCGCTGTCTGGGGATGCGAGCGCATTCCTTCAGGCGAACCGTCAGCAGGGGGGGCAGTGATCGTGTCTGCTCCTCTCATCATGGGTGTGGAGGTGGAGTATGCGATCACACCGCTGTCTACAGATGTCGAGACGTTCTCCCGGGAAGCGGTGGTCAGGAAGATTCTGGCTCGCGGCAGCGCGGAACTGGTCGCGCTCAGGGATCACGGCGGAAGTGGTCTCTTCCTGAGCAACGGATCCCGCTTCTACCTGGATGTGGGGTCACATCCCGAGATCTCCTCGCCGGAGTGCCAGAGCCCCTTCGAGCTCGTGCGCTACCTCAGGGCGGGGGACCAGATCCTGCAGCGTCTCGCACGCGAGATCGTTGATGTCGAGCCCGAGCTTCAGGAGATCCTGGTGCTGGCCGGCAACGTCGACTACCTCGGCGGAGGAGCCAGCTGGGGATGCCATGAATCGTACATGTACCGGCGTGAGGCCGAAGACCTGGTGAATGAACTCACGCCGCACCTGGTGTCGCGGATCGTCTACTCGGGTGCGGGTGGGTTCCGGCTGGGTGCGTCGGTACCCGAGTTCACGATCTCCCCGCGGGCGGCGTTCACGACGCGGGTCCTCTCCCGCTCGACGACCGAGAGCCGGGGGCTCATCAGCATGAAGAACGAGTCGCTGGCGGGCACTGGAAGCAGTCGGCTCCATCTCATCTGCGGCGAGAACTTGCGCTCGGAGCTGGCCACGGTGCTCAAGGTGGGGACGACGGCGCTCGTGCTCGCCCTGGCTGACGCAGGCTTCAAGATCGGGAGCGCGGTCGCGATCCGGCGGCCGATCGTGGCGCTCTCTGCGTTTGCGGCCGACCCGAGCTGCAAGGCCGCGTTCGTACAGACAGCTCGCGGCAGGATGCGGGCCATCGACATCCAGCGTCACTACCTCGAGGGCGTGGAAGCGCACCTGTCCCACGAGTGCATG
This sequence comes from Acidobacteriota bacterium, assembly GCA_024763475.1. Classification (GTDB taxonomy): domain Bacteria; phylum Acidobacteriota; class Polarisedimenticolia; order J045; family J045; genus JANTFM01. The sequence continues at coordinate 5,384 of JANTFM010000220.1, forward strand.
CCCGAGTGGGCCCCCAGACTCTGCAGCCTGTGGGGAGAGACGCTCGATGGTCTGGACGCCGATCCCATGGGGCTTTCGACGAGGCTCGACTGGCCGATGAAGAGAATGCTCTTCGGACAACATATCGCTCAATGGAAGACGAGCGGTGCGGGCGACCCTGCCCAGCAGATGCAGAGCTTGATCCGGCTTCGGGAAGAGCTGATCGAGTTGGATACTCGTTTCAGTGTGCTGGGAGAGACGGGCGTCTTCGAGATCCTGGATTCGGGGGGAGTTCTCAATCATCGTCTCGCCGAAGCCGGTGACATAGCTGAGGCACAGGTCAAGCCGCCGCCCGGCGGCCGCGCGCAGTTGCGGGGCGAACTCATCGCAGCGCTTCACGGCGAGTCCGAGACGGCGAGCTGTGGTTGGACCTCGATCGTTGACTGGGAGCACTCTCGGGAGACGACCTTCCCCGATCCGATGGCGACGACCTGCCAGTGGTGCTCGCAGAAGGCCTCCGCGGCTTACCGGGGAGAGCATCCCGACCTGGTGGCTTTCCTGGCCTCGGAGGGAATGTGAGATGACGCGTACTCAACACGAAGAATCGCTTGAGTGTTTCCCGGACCGAAGCCGCAGGAGCTTCCGAGACTCGGCAGCCAGATTGGTTAGCCGATCCGCCGCCGCCACGCAGCGCTGCCGCGCGTGTCCAGCGGGGAACGCCTATACGCGTCGTGTTCTGCAACTCATAGCGCAGGCGGCACGGGAGCGGAGCACCGCCTGCCCGGGCCAGACAGACTGCCAGGCTGCCATCAGCCGTTGGACGCCACGCTATCCCTCGATCGCGGAGAGCGTAGAGCACTTCCTTCCGACCGCGATCGTTCTCAAGCCACTCGAATGGGAGGACGAGCCGAGCATCCTCAAGGACATCGCAGGCGATCGTTTCACCCGCTTTCATACGGCCTACTACCTGGTCGAGAAAGAACGCCACCGCGCCATCGGGCGCATCAAACTCCAGGCAGCTCGCTGCTACTTGGCACCACCCTGCCTTGAGCGCGAAGCCGCCGAGCGGATGGAGTTGATGGCGCGATTTCGGCGCGGTGTTCCCGTGCCGGGAGAGGACGGAGGGAGCTATCGTCCCCTCCTGGGTCGCCTCCGGTCAAGCGAGCTTGCACTATGCCACAACCTCTCGCCTTCGGATCAGATAGCTCTCACGACGATCCTCGCGGCACGCGAGGAGCCCGCGGCTTTCCTCTCGAGTACGGGCGAGTGGCCCTCGCACTCTTTCCTTCTTGGCATTGCGAATCGTCTCGAGGTTCCCATCGTGCGCTTCTCCTTCGAGGGACTTCCTGACAACTACCTCCGCTTTACCCGCTACGCCCGCTATGACGCCGATTGGATCGACCGGGGGGCGCGTAGAGAGCCTGAGATGCAAGTCTTGAGGCGGGACCTGGCAGACGCTGCTCAGTCTGGGCTCTTCGATGGGGATATTCCTTTCTAGGCACGGACGCGCCTCAAGGCCACTGGCACGCCACGGCGACTTCGATTCGGTGGTACGGGAGAAGCAAGCTCAGCGCCTGCTCGCG
>JANTFM010000221.1 GCA_024763475.1 Acidobacteriota bacterium
TAGGTGGTTCCTGGGTAGACAGGCCTGGGAAGCGACATGGGGTCTCCTTTCAGGGATCACCATGACGCCCGAGAGCCAGCTTTGTCATCACTCCGGAGCGGAATGTCTCTCGGATCAGCAATCGAAGAACGGATCGAGGAGGCACAAGCTGGTGACGCCACTCACCAAAGCGCAAGCCGCCCAGGATGGCCAGTCAGCGATCGACCCGTTGAATCAACCTGGGTGGGTTGCTAAGGACAGGTGCCGTGAACTTCGCGAGCGTTCAATCCACAAAAGGGAATGCCGGTTGCCGAGCGCAGGAGGCCATCGGAGCTGAAGCCATGTCCGCCCTCCGTTGCTCCATCCGCACCGGCGATGAGCCACCAAGTGAAGCTGCCGGGTGAAGGCGCGGGAATCGCCACAGTATCGGAGCCGCTGGTGGAGAGGTCGCACGCTGCTCCATCGTAGGCATAGGCCGCCAGGGAAGTGCTCGAACCGAAAAAGAGATGGTAGGAAGGAGACGGACACGACGTGACATCCCAGGTGAGATCCACCTTCTCACTCTCCGTGGCAGATTTTCCCGAGTTCATCGGGGTTCCCGGTGCGAATCGTCCATCCGGAACAGGGGGCGGGGTGGGGGCGGGGCTCTCGCAGCTCCTCGGCTCGTAGAATTCGAGCTGATCAACATTCCAGCCACAGAAATGCCGGTTGAAGGAACTCTGCATGCCGAAGCGGATTCGCGCGTTGCTGACCCCCGCAAGCTGGGACGTGACATCGAAGGTGTCGAGTGCCCAGCTCTTGTCCGAAATAGTGATAGGAGGATTTCTCCAGATTTCCAGCCACTGGTTGCCATCGAAGACCTCGATCGTGGCGAGGTCGCTCGTGCTCTCCTCCACGCCAAGCCAGCGCCAGAAGCGGAGAAACACTGCGGAGTGTCCGCTAGTATCAAATGAAGGACTGGTCGCCAGGACGCTGATCTCGCGTTCGTAGTTTCCGGCGTAGTCTCCCTGTCCGCTGAGGTCGAGACCGAGAACGCCCATCCCTTCCGCAGCGACTGCCGGGTCCGGTCCGCCGAGCAATGATCCGCCGAGTCCCTGGGGCGCGCCGATCTCAAACTCTCCTTCAAGAGACCATCCGCTGTTGCTCTCAAACAGATCTGAGAAAAACACGTCGTCAGGGCCACTGGGGGTTGCGTTGCGGCGTACTACGTTTCCGTCCTCGAAGCCCCCCGCACAAAGACCGCCACCACTCCCGCTTGGATCTTCCGCGCGGACAACGTAGTTGTATCGTGTCCCATCGTCTACCGCAGTATCGGACCAAGCAACGCTCTCGAGGCAGCTGGCGACCAAGTTGGCGGGGCTTGGCGAGAAATCGTCTAAGGTCGAACGATACACGTTGTAGCGAGTCTCGGTTCCGCAGCGGGCTTGGGCAGGATTCCAGGTTAGCTCAATGGTACAGGACGTCAGTCTCAGGTCACGTGCCTGCTCGAGTCCGGCAAAACGAGGAGGATCGATGCATTCTCCACCCGGTGTGATGACAGTGCATTCCGAAGCTTCGGAAACTCCGCCGCAGGCGTTCACCGCGCGGACCTTGTAGAACTTGCTCGACCCTCCTGAGACCGGGTCATCCACGAAACTCTCGCTCATCGTGCTGCCTACGTACTCAAACTCCACATCGCAGGATTCCGAAGAGCGGTACACCCGATATTCGGTCGCGTCGGGGCTTGGCTGCCAGCTCAGTTCGACACGATTGTCCGCCGGAGTCGTGGCGACAAGGTTCGACGGTGCGTCGCCACCCGCACAGGTTTCCGTTCCGATCGCTCCCGTGACGACGAGGGCGAAGCTCGCATCCTCCTCCGTCGTCGCCAGTTCACCGTCTTGGTTGATCTCTGCGGCGAGAATCTCGATCTGCCAAAGGCCGGCAGGAGGATCCGCGACTCGGACGACCTCGACGGTGTTCAACGTGTCGCTGCTTCCACCAGAGACCGAGTTCGTTCCTTCTCCGAGGCCATGGTTTCCATGGTAGAGAACCCCTGCAGGAGACCTCACACTTAGGTCGAGATCGTTGATACGATGCATCGATGCAGAAAGGGTTCCCGGAGGGTCCGGATAGACCATCACGACGCGCAACTCGCTTTCTCCGGGTTCGACCTCGACCTCGTAGTGCGCGGACTCGTTGAGGGTGAGTTGCACAGCCTGATCCACGACCAAGCTTCGCGCTGCACGCTGTTTGGCCAGTCTCGCGTTGGGGCGCCCCCAACCCTGATGCATCCGGGTCAGGTCGTGGTCGGTACCCGAAAACTCGTATTGTTGCGTTGAGGAGATAAGGAGTGCTTTGGCTGTTGCAGCATGGGGTCGGCGTTCGAAGACGGTTTCGCCCACCGGATTCGTATTCCAAGCGTTCTCGGACCAGAGTTCCATGATTAACCCGAGCACTCCGGCGACCTGGGGTGTCGCGGACGATGTGCCATCGAAGTCCGGCCGATATCCTCCAGTTGTGGTTGTGTAGATGTGATCGGACCAGTAGCAGAGATCCGGCTTGATGCGACCGTCTTCCGCAGGGCCGATCGATGTACCTCCACTCCATTGGTCATCAGCTTCTGTCAGCGTGTTCGCATGCCGAATTCCACCGACTGAGATAACGTTCTTGGCCCAAGCCTCCGGGCGGCTCAACTGTGAACCGCTGTTGGACTGGGACTGCACGATGGGTAAATCGAGGCGCCAGGTGATGTCGTCCATCTCATGCGAGTAGCTGGTGTAGCCGGTCGAGCGTGTGTGCCCCCAGGAGTTGGTCTGAAAGGACGCCAAATAGGGGTATGAGAGCAACTCCTTGGTGTGGGCGTAGCGGTCCGTCACCTCATCTTTGTCTGCGAAAATGCCCTGCTCCGCGCAGGGAAGCATTCCCAGGGCCTTGGCGTCACCGCTTCCATCCCCGAAGACGATTCCGTAGGTGCTCGTACCATGATTCATCAGGTCGTGGGGTCCGTGGAGCATTACGCCGCCAAAGTCCTGGTGAGTCTCCTCGAACCCGGAGTCAAAAACTTCGCCGCGTACCCCTTGGCCACAGAACCCTTCAAGCGAGTCAAGCCAGTTGGCTCCACTGCTTTCCCGGGTCAGATCCATGTCCGTGGCCGTGGGGGTCCAAGCGTCGATCCAGGCAGTCTCCGGGAGGCGGGCCAAGTCGAGAAGCTGCTTCCGATTCGCCTCGACCTCGATCACTTGGCCATTGGGAGCGACAGGATAGACATGTGTGCCGGTTCGCTGTGCCTCGTCCACAACAGGCTGCTTCGCTTGGGCACCCCATTCGAAAATTACAATACGCAGCCGTCTCGTTTCGGGGTCTCCTTCCGACAAGATCCACTCCTGCAGGTTTGTGTCCAAGCGATACCAAGGGTGGAAGGGCTCGATGCGCGTCACACCTTCAAGATCCAGGAGATGAGGGGTGCGACCGGGATCGAAACGAAGGGCATAGGTGTCGTTGGGGAGATAGGCGAGGATCAAGGCGCCAGTATTCGCTAGCGCTTTGCGCGTTTCTGCGCTGCGTCGAGCATCGAGGAAGACGAGAAAGAGCTCGTTGTCAGCGGTTGCGGCTCCTGGTTCGGGTACGCTTGGCATGGCCTCACCCGGGGGCACGCGCCCTGCGCGCAAATAGAGTACTCCACGTTCTCTGGGGACGACCGCCACGGAGACGAGGCACGACGATACAAACCCTGCCATCAGGACAAGCAACAACCCGACCTGTCGCACGCACACCTACCCTAACTCCGACACGCTCCACGTGATTGCGGACTATAGCGCAAAAAAGCGGACGGCGTATCGGTTGTTGCAAACGCCCGGGAAGCTGCCTAGGAGTGTCTCTCGAGGAGGTCGCATCCGTCACACGGGGATGACGGGAGTACGCCTTGGATGATGAGCTGTAAATTGTTGTAAATACAATAGTTGACTATTATTTCTCTTATTGGCATAGCCTATGCATTCTCCAGGTTGTGGCAAGAGTATCGCCTGGGTGCCAGGAGACGAGCCCCAATGTGACCCACCAGGAGCTCTCTCCTCTCTTCCTCCCGTTCCTCTCGCCAGCGGCCATCGGGTCGTCCACTAGCGAGCGTTTGGCGCCCGCGACCCACCGGGCAGAAACCGGGGGATCCGCGGTGCGGGTGGACACCTACCCGGCACCTCTTTGGCAGAATGGCGGTGCATCCCCCTCCACATCGTCTTCCGTCGTGGTGGCCGCGGCGAGGGGAGTCTTTCTGCGCTGGGAACCGCTCACTCGGGTCTCACTCACCCAGGTTGATGGTGGAGGACGATGCCGACGTGGCCAATCCTTCGTCCATTTGGAGAGGCAGCACGGTATATTCGGTAGGTCTTCGAAGGGAGGTCAGATGCAATCGTATCGTCATGTTGTCATTCGTGTGCTCGTCATCGTGACCCTTGCGCTTGCTGCCTCGAGCGCTCTTCTGGCGGAGATAGATGTCTGCACTCGTCTGCCCGCCAGGGTCAGCTATCCACTCCCTGTGCTGGCACAGCCTGATCCGATCGATCAGGTTTGGCGGGGAGATTTCGACGGGGATGGGACAAGGGATCTCTTCATCGGCACGAGTCGCCCAGGGCAGTACCGCATCTGGCGCGTTGTGCAGGCAGAGGATCATACGATCTCGTTGGAGCTTCTCCTCGAGTACCCGGATCCCCTCGGGACCTACGAGTTCCTGGGAGCATCTTTTGGTGATCTTGATGGCGATGGTGTGATGGATATCGTGGTCAATGCTCGAGATCGTCAGTACGGGAAGGATAAGCTCACTTGGTTCCAAGGCCTTGAGGACGGAGCAATGGGCCCGGGAGTTCTTGTTAGAGAAACAGACGGGTCCTTTCTGGGGCCCGAGATCGGTGACTTCGATGGTGACGGCGTCCTTGAACTCGCGTTCACGGAGCCCATGCAGAGAGAGCACGACTTCCTGCGCATCTTCGAGATCATGGATGGGAGTTGGATTCAGCGTGCGGCGACGGCGTTGTATCTCCGGCCGCAGGCCATGGGGGTAGGAGATCTCGACCAGGACGGAATCGACGATCTGGCGATCACCCAGCTCAGATACCCCTCCAAGGGTGTATTCGTCTATTTCGGCGATGCGTACTCTCCGGCCGACCGAGTGGTGGTGGGTTCGTCCAGCGCTCGCCTGACGTGGGTCGAGATCGTTGGCGGGGGTCGCGACGGTAAGCCGCGGCTCTTGACCGGATGGTATTGGAGCCCCGGGTTCATCACTTGGCAGTACGATCCCCAACGAAGGGTCTATCTTCCGGTCGAGTATCAGGAAATCCCGGAGACCTACGACGCTCCGCCCGAGGCGTGGGATGCTGACAGTGATGGTCTCGAAGATCTGGTCTACTGGGAGAGGGACTACTCCGGGAGTCTCGGCAGTCGAGTGCTTCTCGGACGCGTCGGCGCTCCTTTCGAGGAGGATCTCGCTCTTCCCGGCGGTCATTACCTGCTCGACCTCATGCTTCTCGACGAGGACTCCGAGCCCGATGCGTTGGTCTCCGGCTTGGACGACGTCATGACCCGCTTCACAGGGCTCGGCGACTTCCGCTTCGATCCCGGGCTTGTCTACACCCTCAACGAGGAGCCGGATCTCCGCAAGTACACGACTGGTGATCTGGACGGAGATGGTTTGGACGAAATCGTTGGCTATCGGGGTACAGGGAAGGGTTTCATCTATCGTGCGACGGGAGGCGGCGCGTTCGAGTGGATGCCTGAGAAGGTTCCAGAGCTTCCGAGAGATCCTGATCAGATTCTCCTTCGCGATTTGGACGCGGACGGCTCCCTCGATCTGATTGCCAAGCTGAACGTGACCGGACAGGGCCTCTGGTATGCCTGGGGCCAGCATGGGGGTTTTGGGCCGGTACAGCAGATCCCCTTTGATCGCACGCTCGGAAATCTCCTTGTCGCGGACATCACGGGAGACGGGCAGCTTGATCTCCTCCTGGAGGTCAGGAGTGAAGGGAGAGGCTTCGATCTCCACACGCTGATCGTCGACTCCCGCGTGCTGTCGCCCGGTGCCATCACTCTGGCCGGCCCGCGCGTATACCATGACTTGGCAGCCGCGGATCTCGATGGCGATGCCCGTGCCGACCTTGTCTACTCGGCCCTGCAGGAGGGTGTGAGTTCTGGCACGAAGCAGCTCTTCTGGCGGCCGGGCCAAGGTGACGGTCAGTTTGGCGAGGAGCATCTGCTCGTCGAGAACGCCTTTGCGCACGCAAACAAGGACCTTCGCATCTCCGACCTGGACGGCGACGGAGATCAGGACATTCTGGTGGACTACTATCGTTGCTCAGGATGGGGCAAGGTCATGACCTGGCTCAATGACGGCCAGGCGGGCTTTCGCAGGGCGTGGTACGGCCCTGTCGGGGAGTGCGGGGACTATCTCGTTGCGGACCTCGATGGCGACTCCCTCCTCGACCTTGTCGAGGCCGAGGGTTATGGGTACTTCAACAGCGCCTTTCGCGTCTACCCGGGTGACGGCGCCGGTGGTTTCGCCGACCACGGCGAGTGGTTTTACGGAGGAACCCCGCCCAGCAGCTCCGGAGGAGACGTCGGGCATTTTTCGAGCGTCCTCGCGTCCGATATCCTGGTTCGCGCCTACGGTCTCGGTCTCCGCCCCTGGACCGTGAATCCACAGCAGACTCTGCCGTTGAGCGAGGACATCGCCCCACCGAGGCCCACCGTTGGCTTGTGGCCAGAGGTGGATCCTCTCGTCGATCCGCCCACCTTCGAGAAGGTCTGGCGTGTCTTCGCGACCGCCTCCGATGAGTGTTCTTCTGTCGATGTGACCGAGCTAAAGGCTGGTTTTCCGCTTCTCGCTCCCGATACTCCCGTCGTTTTCCGCGGTGCGGCGCAGGAGCAGATCCGTGTCTACAAGGACACCCTCTCGGGCCAGTCCTGGATCTATCTCTTTGGAAAAGATGAACTTATATCGAG
>JANTFM010000222.1 GCA_024763475.1 Acidobacteriota bacterium
TCAAAGCCATCGGCGAGATACCCCAACGCCGAACTGGTTGGCGAGCTTTCACTGTGCGACTGTGAAGTCGTCTACCTTGAGAACGAGCGAACGGCTGGTGCGAGCGGCGCGTGGAACACTGCTCTGGACTTCCTTGTAGGCGAGGTGGACGACCCAAGCGGCGTGTTCGTGGCAATACTGGATGACGATGACTCATGGTCTCCCGAGTACCTTGAGCGCTGTGCTTCCAGTGTGCGCGACGACGGTCTCGACATGGTGGCGGCAGGTCTTCGTCGCATTGAGTCGGCCGGGGAACAGCCGCTGATCAGCGACGGACCAGCACAGTTGCGAATCGACGACTTCTTGACGGGCAACCCTGGGATTCAGGGGTCCAACCTCTTCGTTCGGTTGTCAGCACTGTTGGCCGCCGGCGAGTTCGATGAGGGCCTTCAGAGTACGACGGACAGGGACCTCTGCATCCGAATCGCCGAGCTTGGCACGGTTCGCTACGGTCGAATCTCGGAAGCCCTGGTCGACCACTACGCTGAATCGAATCGAAAACGCCTGAGCACCCGAGGGTCCCGTGCGAAACTCGAAGGGCTCACCGCCTTCTGGCGGAAGTACATCGGGCGAATGACCCACGACCAACGGCAGGCGTTTGAGAATCGGGCTGAAGAACTCTTCGGTTGGCGTCCACCGAGCGACAGCCCGGTCATCGTTCCGCGAGACAACACTCCCAAGAAGGCGCTGGTCTTGGGCATGTTCGCCGACAACGCCCAGCCGGACGAACTGCTCGACGCGGTGCATGAACTCGCAGGGTGGAAGGATACCACGCTCGTAGGGCTCGATGTCGTGCTGATCGAGCGAGGCCGCCGGAGTGGTACACGAGTCATCATCGACGAGGCGAGTACGCTGCTGCGCGACGCCGGAGCTGGTTGTTTCGTGTTCTCGCTTGAGCTCCAAGACCACGACGTGGGAAGGATGCTGCTCACTGGCGTTGTCCCTAGCGGTGGTCGATCCACGCCCGAACCCTACCGTGAACTTCTACGGATTTGTTGCGCTCGGGTTGCGGGGTCCCGGACAGGGACGGAGGTCTGGCTCGCAGAGAACTCCAGGAGGGATGGCGGAACACCGCAGAGTACTCGGGTGATGGATGTTCTTCGTTGGCTCGGCGCCAGGAAGTTCGACAATGATCAACTTGTACCCCTGAGTCTCAATGCTGCCGCAACTGCTGCACTTGATGACTGGATCCAACGCGAGCGCGTCGTGACGGCTGAGCACCGGGTGCGACGGCGTTTCTCGCTCGCTGAGGTTCGGCTCCTGGGGTCTGGGTCTGAGGCCGTTGTCTTCACCGACGAGCGCAAGGTGTACAAGTGCATCGACTACTGGAAGACCCGGATACCCAAGTTCCAACTGGACTTCCTCAAAGGACAAGTAGGGCGGTGGACTGACGCGCAGGGGCTCTACGTGCTTCGTGATGTCATCGAAGACGGTCCGTGGGCCGTCCTCACCTACGACTACGAATCGAGCACGCCCTATGTGGGGGGGCGTGAGGAGGACCTGCTTCGTCTCATCGAGAGCTGCCGCGACGTTGGCGTGGTCTGCAACAACGTCCATCCAAAGAACCTCGTCGTCACACAGTCGGGGGTGAAGCTGATCGACTACGGCTCGGACATCCGGCCGTGGACTCCGCTCGGCTTCGAGCACATGGCACGTAGGGCGTTTCTCGCGTGTAGGCACGCAACACACCCCGACCTTCAGTCACTCATGCGACGGGCGCTGACCGACGAACGGTTGCCCGAGATGACTGGCTACTCCGAGTTTCGCGCGCAGTTGGGCGAGGCGACTGACAGGCCACGGTCTCATCGCCCCCCTGCAGATGTGTTCGGCCAGCCGCCGCCGCACTCACCATTCCGGCTCTATGTAGGCGTGATCACCTCAGAGCCCTCGATGCTTCGGCCTCTACTGAAAAGCTTGAGGTCTTTGGCGTCGAGCGACCGGCTACGAGATCTCGCGGTTCTTGTCTTGGATAACGGCAGCCCGCCAAAGTACCTCGATATGGTGGTGCGAGAGGCTCGCCACACTGGTCTCAATGTCGCCGTGATTGACGAGGCCCGCCAGCGTCTCGATGCGGCCGCAGGTGGATTCGGTGCCTCCTTTCGAGAGCGTCCGGAAGGGCAGGTCGGCATAGCGATGGCTCGCACGATGCTGCAGCGATACCTCGGCGCAGTGCTGGCCGCCGACACCGGCTCGTTCGGGTGGGTTCTGGACGACGACATGCGGGTAGATGAGCGCGCTCTCGCCTACCTACCGTGGCTTCCCGCGTTCCGCGAACAAGGGACCGATGTGCTCATCGGAGCCTACGAAGGCTCATCGCCCAACCCGCCTCTCAACGGGCTCAGGGTTCAACTCGTGGATTTGCTTCACAACCTCCACTGGCTGCGGAACCTACCAGACGAGATGACTCTGCCCGACCGAACGGAAGAAAATGCGCGCCTTCGCGCACGGTTTCCCGATTACTACTACGACCTCTCCAGGAAGCACACGGCGCACCTCGAGATGCCGCATTGGCTAGAACCGGCTTTTCCTGGTGAAACCGTGAGAGAAGCATACTCCCGCCTGCTATACGGCGCGGTCGGTCTCCTGAATGGGAGTCCGCTCACCCGTCCGATAATTGCTATACCACCGTCCGATCCCTTGGCGTCTGCGAAGGATTCCGTGAATCGGGGCGGCTGTACCTTCATCCTAAACCATCGTGCGCTGAGCGAGACGCCCAACAGCATCACTACCGTCAATGGTCGCGAGGCGAGGCGCTCAGACATGATCTGGGCAGTCGTGAATCGTCACTACCGCCACCTGCGGATCCAGGCGGTAGCGTTCCCTATTCACCATGTCGGTAGGGTAAACGTGACTCCGAGTCTCAACGTCGAAAAAGTACGAGGAGAACTCGTCGGCTCAACGCTCTACGCCGGGCTGACAGATTTCCTGCGCACGCGACCTGGCCACGAGTTGGATTTCTCGCCCGACGAATTGGACGAGATCTGCGTTCTGGTCAACGCTCACATGGCCCGCCGCTGGCGAAGCCTCGAACAGAGCTTCCACCGCATCGCTGGGCTCCGAGAGGCGCTTCGGGGTGCGGCGCGCCCCGGGGAATTGCGTGAGTTAATCGGCTACCTCGACGAGTGGTTCACGTCGGAGAGATTCAACGGACTGCGCTCCGACCTAGCCAACCACGAGTGCGACGAGATTCGCAGCTTCCTGCTGTCGTTGAGGACCGTCGCCGATGACTACGCTCTTGGCACCGTAAACATCGACTTCATCCACACCCAGCTTGGAGTGGGCGGAGCCACCCTTGAGGAGAGTCGACAATGATTTTCCGACAGGTACTTGAGCAGATAGGACCTCGCCGCGGGCGGGGACTCGTTTTCGCCGCGGGTGGATCTGCGGACATCATCCTCGCGAAGACGATCGCAGCAGGCCTCGTCAAGAAGGGCTGCACCCAGGTGGACCTGGCTCAGCCGCTGAACTGTCGGAGCCTGAAAGAGAAGCACCTCCTCGGGAACGAGGCGGAGCGCTACGCACTCAAGCCTGAGATTGGTCTGGATCCCGAGGCCGTCCTGAGACACCACGCGAGCGTCCCCCCTGACCATCACGCCGATGACCGACGGGGAAAAGGGCTAAGCATCTCGTCGTCCCTGGAATGGAATCGCGGTTCCAGATACGTGTGCGCTGCGCACGGACGAGGACCTTCTTCGCTCGCCAGACGACGCCACGGAGGTCTGCCGTACTACGATTTCGCCATTGGGATAGACGGCGGAGGCGATGTGCTCACACACGGAGCCGACGAGTTTGACCGCGTCGTCGTCGATGGCTTTCGCTCAGGCTGGGCATCGGCGCGCCCGCTGATACTTGTCGCTATGGGGCTGGGAGCCGACGGAGGATCTACACCAGATGAGTTCAACGAAGTACGCCTGGAACGGTGGCGGCCTGTTGGGACCGCCGAGGTGGAAAGAAGTTTCGCCGATGCGCTGCATCGAGAACTCGACCGACTTGGGCTTTGGAATGAATCGCCGGCGACTTGGAGCCCCGATGACCCCTATTGGGGCTACGGTCTGAAGGTTCCCCAGATCATCGCGCTGGCAGTTCGGGGTGAGTTCCCGTTCAAGGCGCCTGGAGGTGCTCCGAACTTGGTCATGTTTCCGCGGAGGCGAGAGCTGAAAATGATGAACAAACGACTGCTGCGTGAAGCTCGCCTATTTCTGCATGAGGTAAATTGATGAACGACAAATTCAATAACTGGTGCGCTCTCCCCACACCAATGGGCGAGTTTCGAATGTATGACTCCGGGGACGAGCACATCCGCATCGTCTCCATGGGAGAAATCGAGGACCTCGGGTCCAATCCGCTCCTTCGCGTGCACTCCTCGTGCATGGCCTCCGAGGTGTTCGGCGCCGCGGACTGCGACTGCGCAGACCAATTGCATGAGTCGATGAAGTTGATCGCGACGGAAGGACGAGGCCTGGTCGTCCATCTCCATCAGGAAGGACGCGGACAGGGGCTCTCGCAAAAAATCCGAGCGGTTCGGTTCATGCAGCGAGATAGACTCGACACAGTCGAGGCCTTCGAGGCGCTTGGCCTGGAGCAAGACACGCGAGACTACGCCCCGGTGGTGGCCCTGCTTCGTCGCCTCGGCATCAGCAGCGTTCGCCTCATCTCCAACAACCCACGGAAGATCAACTACCTGGAGCAGCACGGTGTTCACGTCACGATGGTGAACACCCACCCAATTGTTAGACCTGAGAACATCGACTACCTCAGGACGAAGAAGGCCAAGCTTGGGCACAAGCTGCCACTCGATGAGAACGGTCGCCCGAACGGACCAATTCACTTCTACCACTCCGACCAACCCTGGGGAGAACTGTCCAACTTCTCGCGACACGCTGTCTTTGCCGGTGGTCGGGTATGGCCGACGGTCGAGCACTTCTATCAGGCGCAGAAATTCGTGGGCACGCCGCACGATGAGGCTATTCGCCGCTGCCAGACCCCGATGCTGGCCAAGAAACGGGCGGCCGCGCTAGCCGAGGAGCGCCGCGAGGACTGGCCGACGGTGAAGGAGGATGTGATGCTCGAAGGGCTGCGGGCGAAGTTCGGGCAACATCCTGATCTGGCCGATCGACTGCTGAGTTCCGGCGATCGAGTGCTGGTCGAGCACACACGGGACGATACGTATTGGGGAGATGGCGGAGACGGTACCGGCAAGAACCAGCTCGGCCACCTCCTTATGCAAGTTCGGGAAGAGTTGCGGCGAACAGCCGAAGACAAGCAGCACTCGGACTGAGGAGGCATCGTGTGTGGGATCATCATGCTCTCCGGCCCCAACGCAGCCGCCAGGCTGCCGGAATGCCTGAATAGACTGCGTCACCGAGGTCCCGATAGCCTGGGGACGTGGTCCGAGGGCAACTTGGCGTTGGGGTTCGCTCGACTTGCCATCAACGGTCAGGGAGGCGTCGGGCACCAGCCGTACCGGCATGGCGATCTAGTCGGAGCTATCAACGGCGAGGTCTACAACCACAGAAAGCTAAAACGCAGGTATCGCCTGGCATCGTCCGAGTGCGACACAGACGTCGTCCTTCCGCTCCTGGCTCGGAGTGGCTGGCGATCCATTGACGACCTTGACGGTTTCTACTCGGCGGTCGTACTGCGCCCGCACACTCGAGAAGCCTTTTGTCTCCGGGATCAGATGGGGAAGAAGCCGCTGTTCGTCGGTCGGTCCTCGACAGAGGTGTTCATCACCAGCGAGTTGAAGGCTCTCGATGAATGTGAATGGTTCGAACTGCTTCCGCGTGGGGTCGCCAGGGTCGACCTCGACACGGGAAGGGTCGTGCGAGTCGCCTCTCATCGCCAATCCATCGCCGAGCAAGATCTGGCGACTGCATTCGAGCAAGCCGTACAGAAGCGGATGCCAAGCAGGGCGCTGCCCGTGGGCGTGTTCTTGAGCGGTGGGCTGGACAGCTCGCTCGTCGCTGCTTTTGCCTCTCGCATGCGCGACGACGTCACGTACTTCACTTTGGGCAACATGGAGGGCCCTGACCGCAAGGCAGTCGATGCGGTAGTCAGTGCCCTCGGGCTTGTCGATGTGCGTGCGGTTCCGCTGCCAGAGCCGGCACGCATCCCTGCCCTCATCCGGGCCGTCGTCTACGCGACAGAGAGCTTCAACCCATCTATCGTGAGCAACGGACTGGCAACTTACCTCCTCGCTCAGGCAGCGCACGACGCGGGTATCAAGGTCGTCCTAACAGGTGAAGGCGCCGACGAACTCTTCGGCGGCTACCACTTGTTCAGCGAACACGATCCATGGCACGAGGTCCGGAGGCGGCTCATCGACGATATGCAGTTCACCGAACTCCGACGCCTCGACATGAGCTGCATGGCGCACGGCGTCGAGCCTCGGTGTCCGTTCCTTGACCGGACGGTTCGCACGATCAGCGACGGGCTTGGCTTCCATGATCTCTACGAGGGGGGGGAGAACAAGGTGGCGTTGAGGCGAGGCTTTGAGGGCATGCTACCGCCCGAGATCCTGCATCGGCGAAAGACCTCCTTCGACGTGGGAAGTGGCATCCGAGGCGAAGTCGTTCGACATCTCCGGCGCAACGGCAAGAGTGAGCGCGAAGAGCTGCGGCGGGTGTGGAGAGAGCTTTTCCGCTTCGAAAGCTCGGCCCCCTTCTTCCATAGCTATCCCGTCTTCGATGCCGTCATCGATCGCCGTGGAGAAACTCACCGATGAGCATCGCAGCCAAGACGACCGACTCCGTGCAGGCTGTCGAAGCGCTCATGATCGAGCACTTCCGGACTGAGCCATTCCATAACCTGCATCTCATCTATGGCCCTGAATTCGGTTCTGCCGTTCCGGGGGGAACCTGCTCT
>JANTFM010000223.1 GCA_024763475.1 Acidobacteriota bacterium
GGTCTGCCGCTCGCGCTGTGCCGCGAGACCAGGTTCTTGTGCTTCCTCGTCCATGCTAGAGACTTCGGCGGGCCACCCGCGCGTACCGGGAGGCTGGGCGCTCGTCTCCACCTGCTCGGGACGAATCCGCTGCGGATCGACCCCCATCTCGGCCGCGACGATCCGAGACCGCTCAAGAACGGCACGCTTGTCGAGCAGATGCGGCAGGCGGGAGGCCTTCCTGAGGGCCTGCGCCTCAAACGCCGCGGACGCCTCCCAGGGATCCGGATAGCCGGCTCGGCGCGCGAGATCCCACACGACCTCGTCGAGTTCGGCGGCCGCCTGGCATTTCTGCTGCAGCTTCTCGTCGAGTTCATCCTTCCTGGCTCGCAGGCGCGGCTCCATCAGGCCCAGGTACGCGAGCATCGCGGACGACACGCAGAAGAGCGCCGCGCTGACGCCGAAGAGCCAGAGGGGTGCCGCCAGCACCGACCAGGCAGCGCCGAGGAGACCCGCGAGAGCCCCGCTGAGGCACACCCAGCGACCTCGCTTGCGGCTGCGCAGCAGGTCGTCGTAGTGCAAGGCTTGGCTCTCCAGCCGGACGCGCCAGGCGGCCAGCGCCCGCCGCCGCCGCGGATACTCCCGCAAGCTCGCCGCTCCACTCGGACCGAGGACACGCTCGGCCGTGTTGATCTGCTGCTCTCGCTCCCTGCGGACGCTGAGTTGGCGCCTGCGCACGGGCCCCGCCTCGTCGCCACCAATCGCCCACGACACGCGACGTTCGGGACGTGGCCAGTCCTCAGGGATGTCGACGAAGGCCTCCACGCCCTCCCGGGAGAGGTGAACCCGGGACGCGCCGCTCGAGCCAGCCTGATCGAAGGCCTCGAGCAGGAGGCTGGCGAGCGCGGCGCCACGACGCCGCAACGGGATCAGTCGCGGACCCAGATTCGGGTCGATCGAGATCTCGTTGACCTCCCCGTCCACGATCCAGCGCAGGCGAGCCGCCGCTTGGGATTCCGGCGAGGGTCCCGGCGCTTCACGAACCCGTCCACCGTCCCCCCGGAGCCGTTCGCCAGGATGCTGCATGTCGTCCACCGCTCCCCCTTCCATTCCGGGTTCCTCGAGCCTGCCCGCCCGTGGACTCAGTCCTGGTCCGCGAGGTCCGCCAGCCAGGGGATCCGGAAGGTCCCACCCGCCAGGGCACGCTCGATCGCCATCCCGACCAAGGCGAGATATCCGAGCCCGACGAGCAGTTCTGCCGCCAGAAAAACCCGCCCGAGCAGCGGGATCAGTGAGAAAAACCAGTCAAAGGGGTAGAGCACGACGACGACACCCAGCGCCGCCAGCGTCAGCGCGCCCCCCTGTCGCACATGCCAGCGGACGAAGGGGTCCCGACTGCCCAGGAGCGCGATCGGCATCAGGGGCCCGAGATAGGCGAATACGAGCAGGATGCGGTCTTCATCGGAAATGGCCCGCGGGGAGATCTCCTCGGGCGGCAACTCCGGTCCAGGCACGCCGCCTGCGTGGTCGCTGTCTTCCTTGTGCTTTTCCATCCGCACCGTTCTACAGAGCCTCGACCGGCGTTGTCAAGCTGCGACACCCTTGTTAGGGTGATAATTCCGTGGAAGAGAGGTCGATCGCGGGATCCCACCAGATGACAACCACCCGGAGCAAGCAACTCCGGCACTCGCAGGGCAACGATCTTGAGCCGAGAGAACAAATCCACTGTCCGCAAGGACCCGCTGGCCTCGGTGGAACGAATCACGCCGATGTTCCGGCAGTGGCAGGCGGCGAAGAAGGCGCATCCGGACGCCCTGCTCTTCTTCCGGATGGGCGACTTCTACGAGCTTTTCTTCGACGACGCGAAGACCGCGGCACCGCTGCTCGAGATCGCCTTGACGGCCCGCGGCAAGGGAAGTTCCACCGCAGCCCCGATGTGCGGCGTGCCCCACCACGCGGCACGCGGGTACATCGCCCGCCTGGTCGAGAAAGGCCATCGCGTCGCCGTCTGTGAGCAGATGGAGGATCCGAAGAAGACGAAGGGCATGGTGCGCCGCGAAGTGATTCGCGTCGTCAGCCCAGGGACGATCACCGATCCCGCCCACCTCGACCCGGGCACCAGCAACTACCTGGCAGCGATCACCGGAACCCCCGGCGGGCCTTTCGGGGCCGCGTTCGTGGATCTCTCGACCGGGGGCATGGTCCTGAGCGAGGCGCGCAACCCGGAACTCCTGGCCGACCTGCTCGGTCGATTCGAGGTCGCCGAAATCCTCGCCCCCGAGAGTCTGGATGAGGAACTCGAAGCGCTGAGCCGGGGTGCACTCGCACGGCCGGCCCTGGTCACGACGATCGACGAGGATCTCTTCCATCCGCTTCTCGCCCGGCAACGAGTGGTCGACGCCCTCGCCGTCGCCTCGCTCGCGGGCTTCGGCGGTGCCGAGGAACACCCGGCCCTCCCGGCGGCCGCCGCCGCACTGCAGCATCTCGGCGAGACCCAGCGCGTGCGCCCGGCCCACCTCGACCGGCTGCGGGTGGAGGATCCCCGGAACATCCTGCACCTCGACCGCAGCTCCCGGCGCAACCTCGAGATCGTCGCCAACCTGCGCGATGGATCGCGGCGTGAGACTCTGCTCGAGGTCCTGGACCTGACGCTCACGCCGATGGGAGCGCGCACGCTGCGGGCCTGGCTGCTCGAGCCTCTCGCGGAGCTCGAGGCCATCCTCGCCAGGCTCGCGGTAGTCGACGCCTTCTTCGGCCGCTCGGATACGAGGGAGAGGTCTCGTGGCGCCCTCAAAGGCATTCGCGACATCGAGCGCCTGCTCGGCCGGGCGGCCCTGTCGCGGGCGACGCCCCACGACCTGACGGCGCTGCGGGCGTCGCTGGCACAGTTCCCCGACCTGCTCTCCTCCCTCGGCGAACTCGATCTGCCCGACCTCCGGACCCTGGCGGCGCGCATCGATCCGCTGCGTGACCTCAGTGAGCTGCTCGAGGCCGGATTGGCGGACGAGCCGGGGAGCACGGTCGGCGAGGGACGCGTCATCCGCGAGGACTTCGACAGCGAGTTCGACGAAGTCCGCGACCTCGCGCGAAACGCCCGGAGAACGATCGCCGCGCTCGAGGCGCGCGAGCGCGAAGCGACCGGGATCGCCACGCTGAAGGTGCGCTACAACCGGGTCTTCGGCTACTTCATCGAGGTCAGCAAGTCGAAGCTCTCCCAGGTGCCGGAACACTATCAGAGGCGCCAGACCCTCGCGACTGGCGAGCGCTACATCACACCAGAGGTCAAGGAACTCGAGGAGAAGATCCTCTCCGCAGAGGAACGGCTCTCGTCCCGGGAGAAGGAACTCTTCGAGTCGTTGGTGGGGGCGGTCATCGAGTGTGCCTCACGCCTGCGCTCGACGGCCCAGGCCATCGCGGAAACCGATGTCCTCGCGGGCTTCGCGGAGGTCGCCGCGCGGGAGGGTTACGTCCGGCCCCTCGTGACCCGGGAAGACCGGATCCGGATCGAGGACGGACGCCACCCGGTCGTCGAGCGTCTGCTCGAGTCGGGGCGCTTCGTCCCGAACGACTGCACGCTGGATGGCGGCCGGCGCCTGCTCGTGGTGACCGGCCCCAACATGGGGGGAAAGAGCACCTTCCTGCGGCAGGTCGCCCTGACCGTGCTGATGGCCCACACGGGGTCCTTCGTCCCCGCGCGGGCGGCCGAGATCGGCGTCGCGGACCGCATCTTCTGCAGGGTCGGCGCCTCGGACAACCTGGCGGGCGGCGAATCGACCTTCATGGTCGAGATGACCGAGACCGCCAACATTCTGCACAACGCGACCCGGCGCAGCCTGGTGATCCTCGATGAGATCGGCCGCGGGACAGCGACCTGGGACGGCATGGCGATCGCGTGGGCCGTCGTCGAACACCTGCTGCAGGACGAGCGGCTGCAACCGAAGGCCCTTTTTGCCACGCACTACCACGAGCTGACCGAGCTCGCTGCGGAGATCCCCGAGCTGGACAACGTGCACATCAGCGTCCGGGAACACGGGAAGGAGATCATCTTCCTCCACCGGATCGAGGCCGGCCCTTCGGATCGATCCTACGGGATTCACGTCGCGCGCCTCGCGGGACTCCCGACACGCGTCGTCGATCGTGCGTGGGAGATCCTTGAGCGCATCAGCGCCGATCACACCTCGCCGGGAAGCGCCGCCCTTCGTTCTAGCCAGACCAACCGACAACTCCCCCTCTTCGCGGACGCGGCAACATCTCCGGCGGAAGAGGAGGTCCTCGACGCGCTCCGCGGCACCGACTCCGACGAGATCTCGCCCCGGGAAGCCCACGCCCTGCTGAGTGACTTCATCGAGCGCCTCAGGCGGGACGCGTAAGGATCTCTTCGCCTTCGATCGTCGTCGGCGCCAGGGGAATGAGTTGCCCGATCTGGGTCAGCTCGAGCAGGTCCTTGACCTTCCCGCGAGCTGCGGCGAGGACGAGCTTCCCGCCGGCCGCCACGGCCCGGCGATTCAGGGCGACGAGTTCGCCCAAGCCGGCCGAATCAATGAAGTTGACCCCCGATAGATCGACGACGATGGGCTTGCCCTCGGGAATACCCGCGTGGTCAAAGAGGGTCTCCAGGAGAACCATGTCGGACTCGATCGTGATGCGACCGTGGAGGTGAACGACTGAGAAGGGGCCCCGGTCCTCGACCGAGGAGTTCACGAGGCTTCCTCGTCCACCTCACTCCCGGCGAGCTTCTTCGCGAGAGTCAGCTCCATTCCCGTTTTCTTCCGCTTGAAGCTGACCTCGTCCACCAGCGAACGGATCAGGAGCAGCCCGCGGCCGGAACTCCGCCAGAGGTTTTCCGAAGTCGTCGGGTCCGGTGTTTCCTCCGGCACGAAGCCCTCGCCCTGGTCCGTAATCGTGATCCGAATCTCTTTGTCACTGAGAGCAAAACGGAGTTGGACGCTGATCTCAGGGTCGAGGCGATTCCCGTGTTTCATCGCGTTGATGGCGCCCTCGCGCACCGCAAGCCCGACATCGAGACGGCCCTCGTCCCCGAAGCCCGCGACCGTCGCGAGGTTCTCTGCCACCCCCTGCAGCGCATCCAAGTACTGCAGGCTGCTGGGGAAAGCGATGGAGATCTTGTGTTGCTGGGCCATTGTTTACCTTCGATTGAACCCCGGTCACCAAGAAGATCCTAATGGCGCAACCCGGACGGGGTCAACCCAACTCGCCTTGCCAGAAGCGCGCTATCCTCCGAAGAGAGCCGTCGCAAGGGCACTCTCGGGGTCCGCAAAGGTTGCGGGATCGAGGCGGGTCTTCTCCTGGCCCTCCTCGAGGAGGATGATGGTCGGAACAGCGTCGACTCCGTACTGCCGCGCGATCGGATCCTCACTGATCTTCCGCGTGACAAGGCGGTAATGGACGCGGAGATTCTCGCTGCCAACCTCCTGCACGACTCGCGCCAGGCGCGGGACGATCCTCTCGCAGTGGGCACACCAGGACCCCATGATCACGAGGATCTCCACCGGCTGCTCCAGGGTCTGCAGAAGGCGCAGGTTCCCACGCTTCGGCTGATAGACCCGGACCCCCCGACGAAACTCCGGCAGGCGCGCGATGAGTTCGTCTCCGCTCAAGTCGCCGACAATCGCTTCCGGCGGCTGGACCTTGAAGCGATGCTTCTCAACCCCAAAGAGCAGGGCGCGACCATTGAGAGCGACGCTCTGGGCCTTGCCATGAGTTCTCGTCAGATCTACGAGGACCGCATCCTGATCGTCTGCCGGGACCTGAACGGCCTCGGGCTCGAGCGGCGCCACCGTGCGCTCGCCTGCGGTGAGAAGGTAGGGGGTTGCGAGCTTCTCGCTCACGATGATCAAACGCGGCATGCCCTTGGCCAGGTAGAGCTTGGCTGCGGGAAGCGGCTGGCCATCCATCACGAGCTCGTAGTGGCCGGTCTGCTGGAAGAGCTCGGTCGAGACCTCTGCCTCTCCAAGAGCGATAGGCGCGCCCAGGAGCACGGCCCCGAGCACCATCAACATGGCAAGAACGGACCGAACACGCGTCATGGGAATTGTCCTCCAGCGATCTTGCGCAGCGTGTCCTCGTCGGGAATCTCGTCCCAAACCGAGGCCACGATGCCGTCACGCACCAGGAAGCTGCGGGGTAGGGTCCGATAGAGGGGCTTGAGCCCGCCCCAGGACACACCACGAATATCGAAAGCGGGTGCAGCCGTCCAGAGGAACTCGATCTCCAACTCCTGGTTCTCTTCCGCCAGCCCGAAGACCTCGACCGCGCTGGACGGCTCGAGCGCGACAAGTTCGTTGACCCGTGCGATATCGAGCCGGGTCTGCTCATCGGCCCGATCGATCAGCAGCACGAGTTGCGAGCCGTTCTGCAGTTCCGGGACGATCTCGTCAATCCGGAGCTTGGCCACCTTGGTGCCCGGCCGCAGCTGAGTCGCGAGGTTGTCCACGGGAAGATGCGGCGCCGCCAACGCGAGAGCCGCGCCTGCCACGAAGCCGATCAACGGAATCACGCAGCGCCAGGTTGAGATCTTCCGTCCCTTCCTGAGTGAGAGGAAGGACAGCGCCGAGAGAATCACGAAGCCCGCGTTCACGGCAGCATGCTGCCCCGGAGACTGCTGCACGAGGTTGCCGAAGCAGCCGCAGGAACTCGGATCCACGGGCGGGTAGAAATACTGATAGAGCGAGAGACCGAAGAAGCCGACCATCATCGCGGCAACCGCGGAGAGCGTGATCTTCCGCCGCGCGGCGAGAAGCGCGAACGCGAGCGCGGCCTCGATCCCCGTGACAACCACTGCGGCAAGGAACGCCAGGCTCTCGGGCATCATCCCGTCCCGAACCATCTGCTCCGCGAAGCCAGCGGGGTCGAGCCCCTTCGCCCATACCGAGAAGAAAAGAA
>JANTFM010000224.1 GCA_024763475.1 Acidobacteriota bacterium
AACACGGCGGCCGTCTCGAACGATGGTAAGACGATCGTCGGCACCGGCCGCAACCCGGATGGTATGTGGGAAGCCTTCATGCTCAAGCGTCCCTAGACGTACTAGGGTCAAGCGAACTCGTCTTCATTACAGTGCACCGGAGGCGCGAAGCGTCTCCGGTGCCACTTTCCGGTCCTTCCTGAGCTTCGTTCAAGGGAGCGCGAGCGGGATCTGTCCGCACGCGAGTGAGCAGATGAAGACCTCTCTCAAGTCGCTTCGCGTCCTGATCGCGGCCGGAAACCGGGACTTCCTCGCCGTGGCTCGAGCCTGGCTGCGGAAACATGCGGCGATCGGCGAGGTCACGGCCGTCGATAGCGCGTCGAAACTGCTTCGTGAAGTGTCCCTGCGAGACCTGGACCTCGTACTGGTTGACGCCGTGCTCCCCGAGATGGATGGTTTTGAGGTGACGCGGCAGATCAAGGGCACGCAGCAGATCAAGGGCACGCAGCAGATCAAGGGCACGCAGCAGATCAAGGGCACGCAGCAGATCAAGGGCACGCAGCAGGTCGAGGGCGAAGCGAAGCATCCCCTCGTCGTGATCTTGGTGCTCTTTGGCAGCGAGGCCGTGCGTCGCGAGGCCGCGGCCGCAGGTGCTGACGCCTGTATCGACAAGTCGGCCTTCACGCGAGAGATTCATCCGATTCTCGGGGGACTGCTTCCCGACACGGATCCTCTTCGGCCATCCGGCTAGACAGCCCGCTCTCTTCATGAATATGCGAGTCGAAACGGCTTAGATGCCGCTGGGCCGCCCGCAGGTAGGCCTGAACGCCCGAGGCGTACTTGAGCAGGACTCCGCAGGGTGTTCCGCGCCGCGTACGGGCGAGAGGGCCCGATGGGCCCGGCCAGTGCGCAGATACGGTGTTTCGGCCGAAGGGCTCATGAATGTGATCTAGACACGAGACGGATGTCCTTCACCTATTTCGGCAGGCAATCGGCGGTCCTGGCAAGGCGGGTCGACGACGGGATACCGGGAGTCTTCGGAGGAGGCCCAACGCCGCCAGGGGCGCCCTTGGCCGGCGAGATATGCGACGGACTTCCGTGTCTAGGGGCAGAGTTTGCCGCCGACGGCCTGGTCGCGCTCCGTGCCGCCGCTGTTCAAGCCGTAGGATCCTTCTCCGTTGCCGTTGCGCGCCACCACGAGGAATCCTCGGTCATCGCTGAGCGTGCTCAGGATGGCCGAGCTGCCGCTGCCGAGGTCGGCCTCACAGCTCGCCGTCACGGGAGAGGCGAGGGGAGTGCGGTAGAGCTGGTAGCCCGTCGCGGTGGCACCGTCCGGCGGTGCGGACCAGGCGAGGGCGAAGCCCGCGGGATCCTTGGCGATCGTGAACGGAGCGCCGCCTCCCGAGGGGTCTGAGGCCTCTCCGGGTACGAGGATCACCTCGCTGCAGGTGTAGCTCGTGCTCCGTACCGTGACGTCGTCGATGTACCAGCCCTCGTCGCCGGCGGAGGCGTCGGAGCCGAAGCGCCAGCGGAACTGCAGATCGCTGCCAGCCAGCGAGGACAGATCCACGACGACTTCTTCGAAGGCGCCGTTGTCCCCGGACCAGGCCGATCGTCCGCCAAGGGGGTTGTCGGAGCTGTTCAGCGAGGTGTTGTAGGCACCCTTCGTGACCAGCGAGCCCGCGTCCACCCAGGATCCGGCGTTCTGCCGATACTCGAGCACGGCGCCGTCCCAGTTGTTCTCCGCGTTGATCCGATGCCAGAAGCGCAGCTCGGCGTTTGCCGGCAGGGCGGGAAGAGTCTCCATCACGAGGCGGTTGTCGCTGACGATGACCGGGTCATCCACGAACCAGCTGTGGCTGGGACTCCGGTTGCGCGTCGTGCTCTGGACCCAGCCGCTGTCCCCTGCGACGGTCTCCGTGCTCCAGGTCGCGGGTCCGGCCTCCATGTCGTCATCGAAGTGGGTGGAGGTCTCGGCGGTGCCGGTGCTCAGTGCGATGGGGCGGATCCATCCTTCCGCGTTCTCGGCCGACACGAGGTGCAGATCAAGGTTGATGGGATCGCCGCAGACGAAGGACGCATCCGTCTCGAGCGAGAAGTGCGGAGGATTCGAGCTGGTGGTGACGCCGGTGGCGATGTCCGGCCAGGTGGCGCTGTCGTCGGTGATCGTCACGAGGGGCGTCGAGGTGGACAGCGCGCCCGTCACGGAACTCGCCGCCGCCGTGCCGCTGTTGAGGACATCGACCGCAAGTTGGAAGGGTTCGGCGGGGTCCACGATGCCGTCGCCGTTGCCGGAGCTGTCGTCGACCGTGTGCGAGGCGACCTCGAGCCGGGGAGCCGGCGTTCCGCAGACGGAGGCGTCCACGCCGTCGAGGGTCATCGCTGCGGTGCCGGCGGGGTCCAGCCAGTCGCGCAGCCGGGTTGAGGCGCTTCCTCCTCCTTCCCAGGAGACCGCGACCTTACCGTACTCGTCCCAGGTGATACTGCTGCAGGATGCGGTGCCGCCGTAGAGCTGGCCAACGATCCGGTGGTTCTGGTCGAAGAGGGGCGAGCCGGAAGAGCCGCCCTCCGTCGTGCCCTGCTCCCACTGCGTGACCCGCCAGAAGTTCGGGCCCTGGCTGACGCCGTCGACGAGCGGGTCCTCGTTGAAGGAGATCTTCTTCTCGTCGTTGCTCGGGTGGTGAATGCCCCAGGACTCCGTGCCGGGAGTCGGGGAACGGCTCCAGCCGTTGAAATAGGCCTGGTAGGCCGCGGGAATCTCGGAGTTCATCTCGAGCAGCGTGAAGTCGGAGCCGGACCAGGTGGCTCGGAGCGTCGCGCCCCCTTCGAGCACCTGGTCGGTGGGCGCCGTGCCGCTCCCGCAGGCGGGCCGCTCGAAGTTGAACATCAAGCTGACCGTCGAGGCCTGGGACTGGGTCGAGTGGCAGTGGTTTGCCGTCAGCAGGTAGGACCTGCACTCGCCGCCCGTCGAGGCGATCAGCGAGGCGGAGCAGTGGCGAGAACCGTTGACGAGGGTCATGACCTCGCCGCGTTTCTCGTCCTGCCAGGCGTCTCCCAGGGGGCAATTGACGTCGATGTTGCACGAGCCGGCGTCTACGCCGGGTTCCTCTTCCTGCGCTCCAGCGCCAATCGAGCCCCAGGGCCGGTAGCCGTGGGAGAGCGTGCCGAGGTGCAGCTTTGGCGTCTCGTCCTTGAGTCTTGCGGGCCAGAGGAGTTCGAGGATCAGGTCGTCGGCTTCGATCGGTGCCGTCCAGTACTGCCCATGGGGCTTGATGTTCGCGCTCGAATAGGGGCCGCGAAGGAGTTCGCCATCGGGGCCCAGGATGCGGAGAATCCCGCCCTCCTGCAGCTGGAAGGTGCCGAAGCCGAGCACGAGCCAGAGGGCTCCCTTCGAGCGGACACGGGCGCGCCAGCGCTGGCTGCCATCCGCCAGGTCTTCCCAGCTGCCGAAGCGATCAGGAGCGATGTCGACCTTCATGGGATAGCCGACGCGGGGCGGAATCTGCTTGCCCGCTTCACTCTCGTCTTCCGCGCGCAGTCTTTCGAGGTCGAGGGCCGGCGCGTCGTAGAGCGCGACCGCCGAGGAGGCATCGCCTTCGGCGCGGGTCGTACCGGGCACCGCCAGCAGGACAGCGGAAAGGACAGCGGTGGCGAAGAGAAAGGGTCCGAGGTGTGTGCGCGGCATCTGGGGGGCTCCTGGCGGACGAATTACCAGTCCGCGGGGTGAAGTATTGCCACCTTAATACCGCCAAAGTACTGTTTGGTCGAGCGAAAGAAGGGTGTGTTACAGGCAGCTCCCGCTCGAATCGAGTTGGCGCTCGCCTTGGCTATGGAAGCCGGAACTTCCCTCTCCCAGTGTGTTCTCGCCGGTGACCAGGAACCAGTACAGCGTCCCGGCAGCCGGCTCTTCACTGAGGCCCGACGCGGAGTTTGTGCTACCGGTCCAGCGCAGGCAGGCCTCCGTGCGGCCATCGCCCAGGGCAGGCAGCCCGTTCTCGGTGCCTCGATAGAGCTTGTAGACGCTCGCGTTGAGGTCCTCGCCCCAGGCGAAGCCCGTCTTGCCAACGGCCTCCAGGGCGACGGTCTCATTGGCGGCGATCTCCTGAGGGGAGCAAACGAGCGAGATGCCGTCGATTCCGTAGCCGTCTCCGTTCGCCGGAGCCGCCACGTTGAGATACCAGTTGTCGTACTGGGTGAAGCGGACCTGGAATCCATCGCCGATCACGATGCCCGCAGCGGCCGCCGCCCCATCGAGGTCGACGCTGCCGTCCTGGTAGGCGTCGTGATAGGAGCCGGAGAAATCAAAGACCTTGTGCCAGGCGGAGTTCTTGTCTGCGCGGATGAAGACGCCGTCGTAGCCTGAGTGGTACTCGTCTCCAAAGTCCCGCCAGCGGAAGCTGAGGAGGCTCTCGCCAGCACCGTCCAGATCCGCCGTCATGATGATCGAGGACTCGGAGAAGGTGCCCGAACTGCTGGCGTCGAGGACCGCGCTGTAGCTGCCCGTGTCCGGCACCGAGGAGAGCACGCGCGCGCGCCCGTTTTCGGTCGACTCCATCTGCCAATAGGCGCTGAACGCACCGGCTTCGAAGCCCTCGCTGAAGCCGCAGGCCGCGTGGTAGAGCACCGTGACCTCGACCGTGTTCGACGGGGCGTCCACCGCGCCGTTCGACGAGCTCACGGAGGCCTGGGTGGAGACCATGCCGCTGGTGTCGGCGTAAACCGCGAAGCTGCGCGTCGTCGTGGCTCCCGGGGCGAGATCCGCACCCGTGATCCAGGTGATCGCGTTGCCGGCGCCCGTGCCCTCCGCGAGGGCGTCGGCGCTCAGGGATGAGAGATCCAGTGTGGTGCCCTCGGGCACCGTCGCCTCGATCTCGAGCTCACTCGCCGCGAGTTCGGTGTCGTTCCTGGCTTCGAGAGTGTAGGTGATCGTCTCGCCCACATCGACGCTGCCGGGAGATGCGCTCAGGTCCAGCGTCGCGTAGAACTGGGTCTGTCGGTAGTTGGCGACGGTCGCCGCGCTACTGTTGAGCATGAGGCGGTTGTCCGCATCGCAGGCGGGATTCGCGAGATTCCCCTCCGCGCAGCTCGTGTCGGTGCCGGAGGCCACGCCGGTGGCGGCGCTGTTGTAGGTTGCGTCCGGGTTGGAGAAGTGCTGGATGCGGGTGCAGCTGCCCCCGGAATCCGCACACTTGTTGCCATAGGCCATGATCGTGCGCCAGCCGCCGGATAGGTTGACGTAGCCCTTGTTGTGGCTGAGGGGAGAGTTCAGTTCCTGGTCCACGTACCAGTCGTGACGCGCACCCATGTTGTGCCCCAGCTCATGGCCGAAGCTGTAGTAGCCGGTCGCACAGCCCAGCTGAATGACGCTGAAGGCCGTGGTGGAGTAGACACTCGAGACGCTCGCCATCAGGTAGGCGCGCCCGCAGGCATCCGAAGTGGCGGTCCAGAGGGAGACCGTGTCGGCGCCGTAGAGGTCTCTTTGGGCGTGGAGTTCATCGAGGAGCCCATCGTTCGGCGAGTAGAGCGCCGAGAGATCGCTCGCGCTCGAACCGGTCTCGACGTAGTCCACCAGGGTGCTATGCACCAGGCGCAGGCGCTGACTGATCCCGCTGTTGGCATAGGCCGTGTTCGTCTCGAGGAACGCGAGGTCGATCAGCGCGTTCATGCCGTCCGTGCCGCCCGCGGCGGCGAGTGCGTCGCTCGTGTAGGCGACGAGGACATCGATCCGTTCTGCGGCGTCCGTTTTGTCGTAGCCACTCTTCTCGAACGGAGAGATGGAATGGGTGGCTGGCAGCTCAAAATCGCTCTGCTCCTCGTTGATAGAGGAGGGGTCGAGTTCGAGGATTTTGAGCCGTCCCTCTCCGGACGAGCGAAGCTGGAATAGCTGTCCTTCGCAGCGTGCGCTGCCGACGAGCAGCTCTCCGCGATGGACGAGGAAGACCTCGCTCATCGGGCAGTTCTCGATGTGGCCGACCCAGCCGGTGCCTCCCCAGCGCAGCGACTCGCGAGTGTCGAGCAGCGCCACGTACTGAACGCCGGGGAAGAGGTCCAGGGTCAGTTCAGTGGCCGCCGCATCGGGAAGAGGGCCATGCTCCAAGGCGCTCAGCGGGCCGAGATCGGGTCGCACGAGACGAGTGCGGATGATTCCGGATAGGTCCATGCTCTTCTCGTAGCGGCCGGACAGGCTATCGCCAAAAAGCGGTCGTAATGAGCTGCTATCGTCGGCGAGGCTCGGCGCGAAGCTGACCACTGCGACGAGCAGGACGAGGAGGCTGGTGTGGAAACACAAACACCCCCGGAGCTCGGCGAGCGAGTACGATCGGGTCCTGCTGTTCTTCCCCATGTTCGGCTCCGGAGGTTGCCCTCACGGATCTCCACGCCGGAAGGTGGGTTCCCGGCGCGCGAAAAGCAAGCCGGGCTGTACCCGTCACCGTGCCGAGGGTAGGCTCTGGTCCATGAGCGTTACGAAGAAGGGTGAGCTCGCGCGTCTTGCGTCCCGCTTCCGCATCGGCGGCCGAGTGGACTCGGTGGCGCGTCATGGCAGCGGCCACATCCACGAGACCTGGTGCAGCCATGTCACGACCAGCTGCGGCGTGCGGCGCTTCATCCATCAGCGCATCAACCAACAGGTGTTTGCGAGCCCCGCGCGGGTGATGGAGAACATCCTGCGCGTGACGGAGCATCTTCGGGAGAAGGTTCTCGCGGAAGGTGGGGATCCGGCGCGGGAGGTCCTGGAGGTCGTTCCGACTCTCGAGGGGCACGCCTTCCTGCGCACGGACACGGGCGAGGCTTGGCGCTGCTACCGCTTCATCGAGGGCAGCGTCGCCCGGGACACCGTTCGGGATCTCCGACAGGCCCGGCAGCTCGGGCGTGCCTTCGGGCTCTTTGTGTCGCGTCTC
>JANTFM010000225.1 GCA_024763475.1 Acidobacteriota bacterium
GAACTCGCGGGTATCACGCGTGCTCACCGGTCCTCCAGCCGCTCTTCGAGCTCGTAATGGCGGAATTCGCGGGCGTAGACCCCTTGCAGGGCGATCAGCTCCTCGTGACGACCCTGCTCGACAATCCGGCCCTCTTCGAACACCACGAGGCGGTCCATGCTGGCGAGGGTCGACATGCGGTGTGAGATGACGATCGAGGTGCGATCCTCCATCAGCTCGTCCAGCCCTTCGAGGATGCGGGACTCGGTGTCGGAGTCCACCGCGGAGAGCGAGTCGTCGAGAATCAGGATGCGCGGATCCATCAGCGCGGCCCGGGCAAGGCTCGCGCGTTGGCGCTGGCCGCCGGAGAGCGTGACTCCCCGCTCGCCCACGACGGTCTCGAAGCCGTCTTCCAGCGCGTCCAGGTCAGGAGCCAGTTGGGCGAGGGCGACGGCGCGGGCCAGGTCCTCGTCCGAGGCGTTCTCGTCGCCGAAAGCGACGTTCTCGCGCAGGCTGCGCGAGAAGAGGAAGGCCTCCTGGGGCACGTAGCCGAGGCTCCGGCGCAGCCGGGAAAGCGGGACCTCCGTGATGTCCTCCGCGCCGATGAAGATCGTGCCGGGCGGCGGCGAGTAGACCCGTGTCAACAGGTTCACAAAGGTTGACTTCCCGGAGCCGACGGCCCCGACCAGGCCGACCCGGCTGCCCTTGGGAATCACGAGATCGATCGCGTCGAGGGCGTTCCTGTCGGCATCCGGATAGGCAAAGCTCAGGCCCCGAATCGTGATCTCGCCGTCCATGGGGGGAGTGGAGGATTTCCTGGCGGCCGCCTCCGGCACCGGCGAAGCCTCAGCGTCCGCCCCGAAGACCTCCTGCAGTCGCTCCATGGCGGCGGCACCCCGGTGAAAGACGCTGACGATCCACCCCAGGGCGATGGTCGGCCAGGTGAGCATGCCGAGGTAGGCGTTGAAGGCCACGAAGTCGCCGAGAGAGATCTCGCCCCGGACGACGAGGGTGCCCCCGTAGGCGAGGACGATCAGCACGCCCATGCCGGCGATGACGCCGATCAGGGAGAGCATCGTGCCGCGCAGCGCCGCCATGCCCAGGGCCCGGGAGCGGTACTCCGCGCACTCCTCGCTGAAGCCGCGTGTCTCCCGTGCCTCCTGGGCGAAGATCTTGACCTGGACCATTCCCGCGAAGTTCTCCCGGGCTCTCTCCGAGATCGAGGCGAGCTGCTCCTGCAAGCCCATCGACCGCTTGAAGATCCGTCGCGAGATGCGGCTGACCACGAAGAAGACGGCGGGAAAGGGCAGCAGAGCCAGCAGCGTGAGCCGGTGATCGATCCGCAGCAGGAGGGTCAACGCCGCGATGTACACGATCCCCGTGTTCAGCAGGTTCATGACCCCGGGTCCGTAGAAGGAGCGCAAGAGCCGCGTGTCGTTGATGCCGCGGGACATGATGTCGCCCGTGCTGTGCTGGTCGTAGTAGCTGGCGGGCAGGCGCAGAAGTTGAGCGAAGAAGTGCTCCCGCACGGCGAAGACGATCCGCCGGCTGGCGCCCAGGATCTTGATCCTCGAGAGGGTACGAATCACGGCCTGCACGAGCGCAATGCCGACGATCAGCAGCCCGGTGCGGGCAATGCTTTCGAGGGCGGCGCGCTTCTCCATCGCGTCGATCGCTGAACGGATGAGCCACGGAATCGAGACCCCCAGCGCGTTCGTCACAAGGAGCAGGCAAAATCCTGCGAAATAGGCCCGGCGGGATCCGCGCGTCCAGGACCAGAAGATCGAAAGCATGGAAGCGCTTAGTGGCCCGGGCCCGGAGGCGAGGGGGCCCGGCCGCCCATGGCGAGCCGTGCGAGCTTGAGGACGAGCAGGAGCGGGAAGGACCCATGGAGAAAGAGATCAAAGATGTCGAGGGGCCGCGTCAAGGTTCCCGCCGCGAGCATCTTGAGCTTCTCGACCAGGTGAGGCTCGGGAAAGAAGGGGGCAAGACCCAACGCCAGGGCCCCGATCACCAGCGGGAGCAGCGGAAGCTTGTCGAGCCATTTCATCGGGGTCTGCTCCTCATCTTTATCTTAGAGAAAGGGACGTCCTGCCTCACAGAAAGGGACCTGCGAGCCCTATCTTCGCCTCAGCGCACCTCCTTGGGCAACAACTGTCGCAGACGCGTGGCGTCGAGAGCCACGCGGATGAGATCCTCGCTGGACCCGCTGTGTGCAGCAGCTGTCTCCAGAGAGGCGGCGCTGCGGGTCTCACGGGCCTCAAGGGTCGTCACCCCGAGCGAGCTAAAGGCTGCGGACATGATGCGGGAGGACTGGTTGGGGTTCAGCGTGAGGAGCAGGGGAGCCCCGCCGGAAGGGGGTTGCCCGGGGTTGGGCTGGATCAAGTCGGCCACGGCGAAAAGGGCCGGTGACTGGACACTGACGCCCCGCCGGTTCCCGCTGTTGCGATGGCGGCGCAAGCGTTTCGGGAGAGGGTCATAGCAGAAGACCCCGCACAATCCCTCGGGAGCTTCGTCCATGAAGCGGCCCGCGGCCTCGCGAAGGGGGCCGGCAAGCTCCGCGAAGGCGACCGTGCCGCCGTAGCCATCGAAGACCTCACTCAGCAGGGCCAGATAGTGCTCCGCATCCCAGGCATCTTGATCCTCCTCGCCGCCCTTGACGATAACGAGGGGCGTGGCGAGCTTCTCGCGTTTGCCGAGAGCTGCGCGGAGGCGCTGGTCCGCATCCTTGAGGTCTTCGGCCTTCACAAGGCGGCGGTACGCCAGAGCGAGCAGCCCTCTGGCGTCGGAAAGACCTACGGGCACTGTCGAGATCTTCGACAGGGTCTCGAAGGAGCGGAGCGTGGTCTCGATCTGCCACAGGGCCGTGCTCGTGCGGATGCCCTCGGCGATGCAGGAGAATCCCTCCAGCGACGATCCGAGGAGCACCCGGTACTTGCCGAGGTCGTAGTGGGCCCACGGCAGGTTGATCTTCGCATCGGCCTGCATCCTTGAGCGCTTCATGACCTCGCGCATGTGGGCGCGAAGCTCGGTATCGATCTTGATCGGCCGCTCGGACAGCAGGGAGGTCTCGATGACGCCGCCGAGAGCGTAGGGGTTGGCGCGATCGATCTCCAGAGCCTTCAGGTAGTAGCTGTGTGCCTCCTCGGGGCTCCCTGCGCGCTTGAGAGCTCCACCCAGGGAGCAGAGCGCGTCTGCGTCCTCGACGCCGGAGGTGCGGCAGGCCTTCTCAAGCAGCCTCTGCCCGCGCCGGAACTGCCGGCTGCCGGGCTGGCTGTCTTTACAGAGCGCCACGCCAAAGTCCCTCAGCAACGGACCGTAGCCGCTGCCCTCGCGAGGAGCGAAGACCTCGATCGCCTTCTTGAGCTGGTCCGCATCCAGGGCGAGCTTGCCCAGCCTGGCCGCCAGCCTTGGGTTTTCCGGGTCCAGCTCCAGCAGGGCTTCCGCATGCTCTATCTCGTCTTGGAGGCTGCTCTGGCCGATCTGGTCGGATCGGGCCGTGCTGCAGACGCGCACGCCCTCGTCCATCCGAGCCAGGGCCTCATCCGCCTGGCGCAGGCCCCGCCCCACCTCGTTGAGCTCGGCGAGCCAGGAGTCAGGAAGCGGCAGTGAGGGATCGCGCTGAAAGCGCCGGCATATTTGCTCGCGCGTATGGCGAAGGATGGTCTTGATCTTCAGCCGGAGTCTCAGCCCCAGCAGCTTGTCCGGGATTCCTACCCCCAGGTTTGTCCTCAGCGCCTTGCGGGTGGCGTCATCGATGTGCAGGGAGAAGCGGAGCGCACAGTCGTGGGTGCCTCCCTGGTCGAGAGGAATCGTTCCGTCGGGGAAGTCCTCCAGACTGCTGCCGAGAATTCTCTTGAATGCGAGACCGAGTTCTCGAAGCTGGTAAGCCGTAAGCACCACGATCGTGATGGAGCAGGGATGCAGGCGGGTCTCGGACTCGAGATCGCAAACGTCCTGGTGATTCGGATGCAGCAACCATTCCGCAATCTCTGCCTTGGGCATGATATGGACCTGCACGAAGGCGGAGATGACACGTTCCTGAGCGATCTGGTCGAGGGTCGTGCGGAGGATGTTGCCGAGCCGTTCATAGCGCCGGCGCAGCTTGGAGTAGGACTTAACCAGCTTCGCGAGCCGGAAGGTCTTCGGGGGTGGTGTCTTGGCGGCTTTCTTTGAGCTTGTTTTCGATGGGTTTCGGCGACGTGGGGGCAGTGGGAGCTCGGAGTCCGCCATGGCGTTTCGGACATCATCGACGGTCGGCACCTGGTTCCCACAGGATGCGTAGAGGTTCTCCATGACGCTGCCAAGATCCCTCGAGTTGCCCGTCCATTGGCATCGCACAAGTTGGTCGAGAACATCATCTGTAAGCTTGGGCCTGGCTTGGCCACCAAAATGAAGAGCCCAGTAGTTTTGCGCGTGTTCCTCGATGTCCTCGCGCAACTCGAGGGAGGGCAGGCGAATCGTGAAACGCTTGATGCGGTCGTAGAGGTCCGGAAGGAAGGTCCCGTCTTTCACCCGTTGCTGGAGATTGGCGTTGGTCGCAAAGATGAAGAGCACATCGTCGAGAGAGACCCTGTTCAAACTCCCGATACGATACAGCTCTCTGCTTTCGAGAATGCGGAGCAGTTTCATCTGGTGCCGGTGAGACAGATTCCCTATCTCGTCGAGGAACGCAGCCCGGCCCTTCGCCTCTTCGAGCTTTCCTGCCTTCGCCCTGTCCGCATGGCTGTGCTCGCCTTTTTCGTAGCCCAGAATCGTAGACTCGAAGAGATCGGTGGGAATCTGACTGCAATCGATCATGACGCAGGGTTCAGCGACCCCGGGGCAGAGGCTGTGTGCGATGATCTGCGCGACGACCTCCTTGCCCGTTCCACGCTCGCCGAGGAGCAAGACTTGGGGGGTCTTTCGTCGTCCGTTGTTCACGAAATTCGAAATCGCCGTGCGTGCCTTCTCGAAGTCGTGGGAGACGCCCCAATACTTGCTTAGCCACGAGGGACTCCGTGGCTCTCGCTCAACCGCTCTCGCGGTCTTGTCGAGAGAGCAGTCGGCACCGAGGAGGATGACCCGTTCCCGGCCCGCCCCAAGCAGAGTTTGCTCATGGACGAGCTTGTCCGCGAGAGTGATGAGCGAACCGACGCTCTTGAGCCGCGTGTGCCACATGACCGGAGCGTTGCGCTCCTCGTCGGGTCGTTGCTGGAGCGAGCTGAGCAGCATCCTCAACGCAGAGTCGTGGTCCCTGCGCACCGCCGGGATGGGAATGGCTTTCCCAGCCAGCTCGCGAACCAGCGTGTCCCACGAGGAATGATCTTGCGGGCTTAGTTGCGGATTTCTCGCGGCTGCCGAATCCACGCGGGCTGAAACCAGGATTACGGTGCATTGTCCGGGGGGTAGTAACCCGAGGCTTCCCGGAAAGGCGTCCGTGTCCATCTGGATCTTGAGAGTTTTCCTGTCCGATGCCGAATACCTGAAGGCCGTGAACTTCATCCCCAACCCCCCTACCTTGGCGAACGGGTGACCCGCTTGTTGAGGAGACAAACGTACCGAGAGCGCATAGCCGGCTCAATGTCGATTTCGTACTTGAGGGGAGTTTTTACCTGGTGGGGTCCAATCTGCCCGCTCGTTGCTGGCGGGCCTCCCGCGGGAATGGGTACACCACTCTGTGCTTCCCTCGCGGGCTCCACTAGTGGATACTTCAGGCTCACGAGACGAGGACACCGATGACTGATGATTCGAACGGCAGGATGCTCACGCCCCCGGCGTCTCCATCTGAACCGCCACAGCCACCAGCCTCAACCGTGGCATCGCTTGGTGTCATCGATGCGTTCACCCAGGGTTGGGGGCTGCTGATGGCAGACTTTGCTCAGCTCTGGCTTATTGGTTTTCTCTTCATGCTCTTGACCTTTGCTGTCGGACTGCTAGGGGGTATTCCGTGCATCGGTATGGTTATTAGTCTGGTGGCGGTGCTTTGTTTTTCGCCCCAGCTCTATGCTGGTCTGTTCTACGTGACCTTGCGCAAAGTCGATGGCGAAGCGGTTCAGCCGGGAGATCTTTTTGAAGGGTTTCGGTCCCGATTCAGCCAATCCCTCGTGGCCTTTCTCCCCGTCTACGGCTTGGGACTTGTCGCTGGAGTGGTTTTCTTCATCATCGCGTTCATGGGGGCATCCGGCGCTGCGATTCTGAGCAAGGACGCTGGCTTCAGCGAGGGGTTTGTTGGATTCGGCGTCATGGGCATGGTGCTTTGTCTCTACCTCCTCATGATCTTCGTCTCCCTGTTTTTTCTTTTCATTCCGGCCGCAATCTGGGACCGGAACGACAACGACGCGCTCCTGGGGCCAGCCAAGACGTCTTTTTGGCTCGTACAACGACATTTCTTGACAGTGCTTCTGTTCGCGCTGCTGGGGATAGTGATTTTTTCCGCGGCCTTCCTCGCAGGTACCTTGATGCTCTGTGTTGGGATCTTCCTGACCTATCCCGCCGCCCTGATGTGGATCACCTTGTCATTGTCTCTTCTCTACCGGCACTGGAATCGTGACGATCTGCCCCTCGCGGGACACTAGCCGGCCTCCGCGCAGATGGGTGCATCAACAGGTCGAGTGCGTGCTTGCTGACCTGGATTCCCCACGCTTTCTCGGGTGTCTCTCCCCACGTGCTTTCCAGGCTGGCCAGGCCGGCAAGCGCCGCGATCGCGAACACGCCATTAACGCGCGAGGTCCTCGCGGGAAGCTCCTGATCAGACGCGGTGCTGGGAGGGACCATGGGCCGTTCTTCCTCGGCCGCACTCTCGGCCGAGGATAGAGCAGGCCGACGGGATGAGATCATCTGGCGTGTCAGAAGATCGTCGCCCTTCAGCGTTCGTCGTCGAGCAGGCTCGCCAAGCGCGGGAGGCGCCGG
>JANTFM010000226.1 GCA_024763475.1 Acidobacteriota bacterium
AAGCTGGACACCGCACACTCCCTCTGGCAGGTCCCGTGCTGGATCCCGAGCCGAAGCCCCCTCACCCCCCAGTCACTGCAGAACGAGAATCTCGATCCGTTCGGAGACGACGCCCGACCCGACCGGGCTGCCCACGACCCCGGTCTCTGCCGCACCCCCGCCATGAGATCGCGAATCGAAGTCACGAAGAAGATCGCCCGCTCGATGCGAGGCCGGCGGGGCCGGCGGGGCCGGCGGGGCCTTCTGTTCGCCTGGTGTCGTGCGCAAGGAGAGTTTTCCACCGCTGTTTGTCGAGGCCCTGAACACCCAACGGAGAGTCGCCACCAGAAGATCGCATGAGTCGCGTACTGCGCGCCTTCAAAAGCGCGATGTATCAACAACTTGGCAAGCTGCCAGAGTCTGAGGGCACCCACAGCTTCTGCGGAGGAGCCCAACACTCTTCGCTCCACGGCGCGAGGATTGCCCTGTGGCAAGTTCGTGGGGCATCTGCGATGTGTGGGGAATTGGCGGCGGCCGGTGTGTCACTCTCCAGCGTCAAGGGAAGGGGTTGGGAAGGGGTGTTGGTCAGGCAATCCGCGTTAATCCGCTTTACCGGCCGCCGCGCCGGTGGCGCGCCGTGCGCGCCTTCTGCTGCCCCAGTCATCTGCACTTTCCGTGCCAGAACTCAGAGTGGGGAGGATTGTCGGGCGCCGAGAACGCGGAACCCTTGGCCAGTGGCGGCGTTCCCCATGTTCAATCGTTTTCGAGCTCGTGTGTCCTGAGGCCTGTCTTGATTCAATACAGGCAACTGACACTTATTGCCATGAAAGCTAAAGGATTGAAATTACAGTTATTAATGGCAGATGGAGGGAAAGTCTTAAAATGATAAGCGTCAAACATTTGGCACTTAAGTGTCAGCGGCTTGACGCCATCCAGGATTCGAGTCGTCCCACCAGCGGGTGGTCGGGCGCGAGGCGTCGCAGCGTCTCCAGGTTTTCCTGCGCGCGACTCTTCAAGCCCAACTGGTAGGCAACTTGCGAGCAGAGTGCCAGCAATTGGAAGCGAAGATCCCCGCCTCGCTCTGGCATGGCCTCGAGCGCGCGCTGGCCCGCGTCGAGTCCATCCTGCAACGCTCCACCCTTCACGTGCGCCTTCAAGAGGAACAACCCGGCGTCGAGCGCGCGGTCTCCACCGTCGCAGAGTTGCTGGAACAAGGGAATCGCCTGATCCTCCAGGCCCATCTCTACCAGGCCGATCGCCATTTGATAGCGGGTCTCACTCTCTTCATGTCCGATGGCTGCGACAAGCTCTTCATCAAGGCGATCGAGAGCCTGAGCCTCCTTTGGCGGTGGCGCCACGGCCTGCGCAGGCGGCAGCGGAGGGTCCTTCGGGCCAGGAACTGGTTCGGTCCGCGCAACGGCTTCCTCCAGACCCTCGTCCTCCTCGAAGGAAATCTCCCACTCCTCGTCACCGGAGGCCCCCGGCGGCGTCGCGCTCGCTACAGGCTCGGCGGCTGCGGGCGCTGCGCTTCGTGCGGCGGCCGCGAGCTCGCGCCGTCCAGCCAGTGCCGCTTCGGCCCGCCTCGAAACCTTGCTGACCTCCACCCCGTTACGATCCTCTTCCGGCAACTGCGCGATGGCCTCGAGCGCTTTCTCTGGCAGATCATGATCGAGCATTGAGACCGCCTCGACCAGCTTCGCACGAACCTGGGGGGTGAGCGTCTCCTTCGCTGACGAGAGAGTCGGTGCGGCAGATGGACTCGCGGCCACGTCTGGCACCTGAGAAATCTCAGGTGAGAGGGCAACCATTCGCTCCATCGCTGCGTGCTGAGACGGGTCTCGCTCCAGGATCATTCCGAGCGCGTCAAGGCTCTCGCGTGTCGTGAGGTCGTCGAGCTCTGGTCCTTCCGAGACCGCCAACACGACCTTGGCCGCTGCGCTGCAGTCACCAGCCTCCGCCAACAGGCGCCCGATCAGGAGCTTGAGCCGCAAGGGCGTCGCGTCGTCGTGGCCGACAGCCTTGAGCAACTCTGCGGCTAAGGACGGATCTCCGGTCTCGTTCCGGGCCCACGCCTGGACGATTCGCTGGGCGACGGGGGCATCCACTGCAAGGTGGTCCCAGGCCCCTTGCCGGGCACAGAGCCCGCAAAGCCCCCGGCGCAGACGGTCGCGCAGAATCGCTTCGGGTTCGTCTGCCAGGCCCAGCAGCGCGAATTCCCTCGCCTCATCGAAGTGACCGGCCTTCTCGCAACAAGAGGAGAGTTCGAAAGAGAGCGCAGCTCGCTCGAGACTAGACTCCATTTCGCGGCAAGACTCGGACAGTGCTGTCAGTGCTTTCGTGTCGGAAGGGTTCGCGCCGATGAGTTTCCGGTACTGCTCGACGGCGCTGTCGACCTGTCCCCGCTCAGAATAGATCTCCGCGGCCTGGTGCAAATGAGTCCGCGCGTCGACTAAGAAACCGCCTGCCACCAGCCAATCACCGAGGCGCGAAAGCAACTCCGGGTCCGGGACTCCCAGACGAACCGCGCGCTTCAGGATGGCAATGGATCTGCTGCGGTCGCCCTTGTCGCGATACAACTCCGCCAGGCCCGCCAGGGTGACTCTTCCGGCGTCCTCATCCCCGGCCCTCGTCTGTGCGTCTCCTAGACGCTGAAGGAGCGGGAGATCGTCCGGAAAATGGTCAACGAGTTCCTGGTAACAGAGCACAGCTCTCGCCAGATCGCCCTTCCGGACGGCCTGGTCAGCATTCCGCAGGAGCTTCTGACGGTCTACAGACACCTTGCTCAGACCCGACGGCGCTCCTTGATCCTCGCCGCCTTGCCAGAAAGACCCCGCAGGTAGTAGAGCTTCGCCCGGCGGACCCGTCCCATACGAACGACCTCGATCTTGGCGATCATCGGAGAATGCAGCGCGAAAACACGCTCCACACCGATGCCGCTCGAGATCTTGCGGACCCGGAAGGTCGAACTCGGCGAGTTCGTACCGTGCTTGCGGGAGATCACCACACCTTGGAAGACCTGGATCCTTTCCTTCTCACCCTCGCGGACACGCACATGCACGCGCAGCGTATCGCCCGGACGGAATTCGGGAATCGGCTCGGTTTTCAGTTGCGCCTGTTCAATGGCTTTGATCACGTCTTGATTCATTGTTCCTTCGCCTCCAAACCGCCCGTCTTGGACGGTGCGGGGGATTTTTTAGCCAGCAGATCCGGCCTGTGTCGCTCGGTTCTCGCGAGTGCTTCTCTTCGGCGCCATGCCTCGATTTCGGCATGGTGACCAGAAAGCAGCACCCCGGGAACATCCATATCCCGGTACTTAGCGGGCCGAGTGTAGTGCGGATGATCGAGCAGGTTGTCTTCGAAGGACTCCCGCTCCACCGATTCCGGCTCACCAACCACACCGGGTATCAGCCGGGCCATCGTTTCCACGATGGCCATGGCTGGGATCTCACCCCCGGGCAGCACATAGTCGCCGATGGAGATCTCCTCGTCCACCAGCTTTTCTCTCACCCGAGAATCGACACCCTCATAACGCCCACAAATAAAGACCAGGCGTTCGATTCCTGCCAGTTCTTCTGCGACCTTCTGCGTGAAAGCGCGCCCCCCGGGATCGAGGAGTATCACTCTCGTACCTACCTCAGGCGCTTCGGCTTTGATGGCCTCTACTGCCCGAAACAAGGGTTCCGGCTTGAGGACCATACCAGCCCCACCCCCGAAGGTTGCATCGTCCACCTGCCGATGGGGCGCTTCGGCCCAATCGCGCAAATTCCGCACATCCAACGCCAGAAGACCGCGCTCGATCCCCCGGCCCACGACGCCGTATCCCAGCGGTCCGGGGAACATATCCGGAAAGATCGTCACGACGACGAAATCCCGGACCCGGGCCCCGCCGTTCATGACCCAGCCTCCGGGTCAGCACTCAGCGCGTTTCCCAGCTCGAGCAGACCCTCTGGCGGGTCCACGGTGATCTGCCTCGTCTCGAGCCTGATCTCGGTGCAGATCGCAGGAGCCAGGGGTATCAGGGCTTCCCCTCCGCTCATCAAAGCGACGACCAAGAGATCACTGGCGGGCGACTCTTCGACGTCGAGAACCTCTCCGAGTTGCTGGCCGTCGAGATCTACGATCTTCATGCCGACCAGATCAACTCGTCTGAACCCATCCGTCGGCTCCGCCAACTCCGAGCGGCGGGCTTCGATCCACCCTCCGCTAAGCACTCGAGCTTCGGGTATCGAGTCAATCCCTGCGAAAGCGGCGACCGCGCCATCGTTCGTGGGACGGTAGCTCTTCAGGCGCAGCGTCTCCCTACGCCCATCGTCCCATCGAACGAAAAGCTCTGAACCCGGCCGGAAGCGATCTTCCGGCCAGTCGGTGTGTATCTCGAGGGCTAGTTCGCCTCGAACACCCCACGGCCGGCGGATACGCGCCAGAACCAGCCAATCCTCTTCGTCGCGGCCGTCCATCGCTCAACCCGGAATCTCGATCTCGAAGCGGCGGCGATTGCGATGGGCAGAAATCGCCGCCAGCGTCCTGATGCTGCGCACGGTGATTCCTTCCTTGCCGATCAGCTGTCCGCGATCCTCTTCGGGAACATGGATTTCGAAACGGGTCGCCCGACGACCATCGTGAACGGAAACCTCAACCTGCTCCGGATGCTCGACCAGTCCGCGGGCGAGAACATCGAGAAAGCCCTTCATACGGGAATCCTGGCTCATGGGGCTACGCCTCGCCTTCGACCGCCTCGGCTGCGGTAGAAAGCCTGCCAACCAGGCTCTTAACCGTGGGAGACGGCGTGGCGCCCTTGCTGGTCCAATGGGCGTAACGATCGAGGTCGATCGTTACGCGCGGAGGGTCGGGCTTGGGATCGTAGTGACCGATCGTTTCCACGTTGGGACCCGTCGGCGTGTTGCGAGAGTCGGAAACGACAACCCGGAAGAACGGGTGGTTCCTTGCACCCTCCCGACGAAGTCTGATCTTGAGCACTGTCTTTCTCCTTCACTTCATGTCTAAACGAACGCTCGATGATCGAAGATCGGCCTAGCGGCCGAAGAGCCGCCCCAGCTTCCGTTTGCTCGGGGACCCACCCATCTTCTTCATCATTCTCTGCATCTGAACGAACTGCTTGATCAGTCGGTTGATCTCTGTGACGGTTGTTCCAGAACCGCGTGCGATCCGCTTGCGCCGCGATCCGTTGAGAATCTTGTGGTCCTTGCGCTCGGCCGGCGTCATCGAAGAAATGATCGCCTCGAGACGCACGAACTGCTTCGAGTCGACCTCGACGCCGTTGGGGACTTTCATCCCGGGGATCATTCCCAATAACTGGTCCAAGGGACCCATCTTCCGCAACTGCCTGAGGGTGTCCCGGAACTCTTCCAGGGTAAAGCGCTGCTGACGAATCGATCGCTCGAGCTTCTCGGCCTGATCGGCATCGAAGGCGGCTTCCGCTTTCTCCACCAGGCCGAGCACATCGCCCATCCCGAGGATCCGGCCCGCCATCCGCGAGGCATCGAAGGGTTCCAGCCCGTCCATCCGCTCGCTGATGCCTGCGAAGCGAATTGGAAGCCCGGTCACTTCGGCGACCGAGAGCGCCGCACCACCCCGTGCGTCACCATCGATCTTCGTCAAAATGACCCCTGTGAGAGTCACACGAGAGTGGAAAGACTCCGCCGAGCGCACGGCATCCTGCCCGGTCATCGAGTCTGCCACGTACAGCACTTCCGCTGGATGAACGGCGGCTTCGATCTCGGCGAGTTCGGCCATCAGGTCGTCGTCGACATGCAAACGGCCTGCCGTATCGAGGATGACGACATCGTGGGCCCGCTGTCGCGCGTATTCCACGGCCTCTTTGGCCCGGCCCACCGGCGTGCCGCTTCCATCGTGCTCGAACGCGGCAACCTCGGCCTGCCGGGCAACCTGGATCGCCTGGAGCACGGCCGCCGGGCGCGCGAGATCGACCGGAGCAATGAGGGGTTGCCGACCCTGCTTCTTGATCCATCGGGCGAGCTTGCCCGCGGTCGTCGTCTTACCAGAGCCCTGGAGCCCGACCAGCATGTAGACCGAGGGAGAGGAGCCACTCGTATCGAGGGCCTGCCCCGCCTCTGCACCGCCGAGCAGCGTCACGAGCTCGTCGCGAACAATACCAACGACCTGCTGGCCGGGAGTCAGGCTCTTCAGGACGTCCTCGCCAAGCGCCTTCTCCCGAATGCGATCGAGGAAACGGCGAACGACTTTGAACGAAACGTCCGCCTCGAGCAGCGCAAGACGGATCTCTCGCAGCGCGACATCGAGGTCGGCGGCGCTTACTCGTCCTCCGCTCCGGATCCGGTCAAGGACCCTGCCGAGACGCTCGTTCAACGAGTCGAACACAGAATCATCCCTTTCACCTCCCGGCCGGGAGGCGCAAACCACGGGACTCTAGCAGAATCTCCTGCGGCGTCAAGGAAATGGGGCTCGCAGCAGACTCCGGTCGACAGAACTCGGGGTCCTGTGCTCACCACAGCGTGTCCACCGGTTGGGGCAACCCCGCTCCCCTCGCCGCAGCGACTCCAGCTCAGGTGTCGAGATCCTCGAACATATGTCCGAGCTTGCTCTTTTTTGTGCGCAGGTAGCGAAGATTCTCCTCGGTCGGGGGGATCTCCAGGGGCACCCGCTCGACGATCTCCAGTCCATAACCCTTGAGCGCAACGAATTTCCGCGGATTGTTGGTCAAGAGCCGAATCCGGCGCACGCCGATGTCGAAGAGAATCTGGGCACCGATTCCATAGTCCCGCTGGTCAGCGGCAAAACCGAGGGAGTGGTTGG
>JANTFM010000227.1 GCA_024763475.1 Acidobacteriota bacterium
AGGAAGCTACAGACGAGCAGGTAGAGCGCTGGCTCAGGGGGTGACTCGCCAGGTGAGGCGCTTCTCGTGATTCGCTCGCCATCGCCCGAATTCGCGGTCTCAGGACCGGAAAGGACGACGAGTGCCTCGCGTTCCGGCGATGGGATCACGGAGGAAATGGCCAGGTCGGGCGCGGGAGCTTCGCCTTGATGATCGCTCTGGGACATCCCGCAGCCGCAACCACAGGGTGAAGGATCCTCGCTTGCGAAGGCAGCGGAAGGCCGCTCCCCGGCAGGCGTCTTCGCGCAGCAGCAGGCGGCAACACCGCTCTCGGACTCGGGCACGCCCAGCCCGCCGGCCAGACTGACCGGCGCCACGAGGGCGATTAGGAGCAAGAGTGCTGCAAGACGTCTCATGGGATGAAGTGTGTTGCGCAAGATACCGCAAGGCAAGCCCGCGCTCTTGCCGCCGCGCTGCGATTCTGGAAGACTCAAGACCCGTCCACCGCGCATGATCCCGCTAAGCCGCTTTACAACAACGAGTTGACCAACAGGTACCGCAAGACCTCTCTCAAGTTGCAGGCAACGCGGTAATGAAACAGACCGGAGAACGTTCTCATGGGTGAAGACGAGCGCCAGAATAAGGAGATAGACGTGCCTGCTTTGCCGATGAAAGAGCCCGCCCCGATTCCCCGGGAGCAGCTCGAGACCGTCTTCCGGGAGCATCATGCCCGGGTGCTCGCCGCAGCGTTCCG
The DNA here is from genome assembly GCA_024763475.1 of Acidobacteriota bacterium. Classification (GTDB taxonomy): domain Bacteria; phylum Acidobacteriota; class Polarisedimenticolia; order J045; family J045; genus JANTFM01. The sequence continues at coordinate 734 of JANTFM010000227.1, forward strand.
CATCACTGGAAGCTCAGACGACGCGGAAGACGCGCTGCAGACCGTCTTCCTGCGCCTCCTGCGCCGCGAGGACGCACCAGACCTCTCTTCGACTCCCGGCGCCTACCTGCATCGGGCGGCGATCAACGCGGCCTTGGACATCGTGCGCGCACGATCGAACTCCCGCGCCACACCGCTGGACGATTGCAGCACCCAGGTTGAGGACGAGACGACACCCTCACCGGAACGGCAGATCGTCGGGCAGGAGACAAAGGACAGGCTCCGCCGTGCCGTGGCCACACTCAACACGAGCGCGGCGGAGGTTTTCGCACTGCGCTACTTCGAGGGATACAGCAACCAGGAGATTGCCCGCATGACCGGATCCACGCAGGGAAGCGTGGGGGTCACGCTGCACCGGGCAAGGCAGCGCCTGAAGGACATGCTCCACCTGGTAGAAGGAGACGAATCATGACGCATGACGACCGGAACGCTGACCACAGGCTCGATGAGATCGCTGCCGGGATCGAAGAGGAAACTCTCTCCCCCGAGCAGGTCTCGGCCGCCGCTGCCCGAGTCTGGGCTCAACTCGACGAGGAACTCGAAAGCTCGGGCGAGCAGCTCCACACCCTCCGGCAGTGCAGCGACTACCAGAGGCTGATTCCCGGACTTCTCGCAAAGACCCTCCCCGAGGCACAGACCCTCCTGGTCGAGGACCACACGAGCTCCTGTATCGCCTGCCGGAAGGCCCTGATGAAAGCCCGGGCCGGCGAGGGCGAGGAGGCTCCGCGTCGCGCCAGGCGGACCCGGGCTCCGTTCATGCGCTACGCCGCGCTCGCAGCGAGCGTCGTCGCGGTGATGCTGATCGGCTACATCGCCTGGCAGCAGGCGTCGCTCCCCGGGGCCGGACTCAGGGTCCGCTCCGTCGATGGCCAGCTCTACAGCGTCACGCGGCCGGAGGCGGGCGTCCTCACCGCAGGCGAGGCCCTGGCCGACGGTGAGCTCCTTCGAACCGGACGCGACTCTTCGGCCTTCCTCGAACTCGCGGACGGCTCGGTCATCGAGATGAGCCCGCGCGCCCAGATCTCGGTCGACCAGAAGCGCTCGGGGACGACCGTGCATCTCGAACGCGGAAACGTCATCGTGGAAGCCGCCAAGCAGCGACGTCGCAAGCTCTACGTTGCGACCGACGACTGCCTGGTCTCGGTGACAGGCACCGTCTTCTCGGTCAAGTCGGGGACCAAGGGTTCCCGCATCAGCGTGATCGAGGGCGAGGTGCACGTCGAGCATGACGGTGAGCAGGACATCCTGCATCCGGGCGACCAGCTCAACACCCACGCGAGCCTCGGCAAGGTCTCGATCCAGGACGAGATCGCCTGGAGCGCCAAGGTCGATCAGCACCTGGCCCTCCTCAACGAGCTTGTCGATCTGCACAAGGAACTGCACGAAGGGGTTCGCACTCCCGACCTGCGATACAAATCCGAACTGCTGAAGCTCGCAGGAGCCGACACCACGGTCTACTTCGCCATGCCGAACATGGCCCAGAGCCTGGTGGACACCCACAGGATTCTCAGCGCGCGTATCGCTCAGAGCCCCGTGCTCGAGGCCTGGTGGAGAGAGCGAAGCGCCGACAGCAATATCGAGCAGCAGCTCCAGGATCTGGTTCAGCTGGTCAGCGACTTCGGCGCCACTCTTGGCGATGAGATCGTCGTGACCGTCGGCGACGTCGGCAAACGAGCGACACCGGGCGGGCCGCAAGAAATGCTGCTCCTTGCGGGTCTGAACGATGCGGCTGCCTTCCGTTCCCTCTTCGAGGAGCAGTTGGAGCACATCTCGACAAACGAGGACATGGATCTGGATCTTCGCGTACTGGAAGACCCGTTCACTCTCAGCAACACGGCGCAAAGATCCGACACGCTCTACTTCTGGATCGACACCGATCTCCTCGCGGCCTCCTTTTCACCACAGCAGCTGCGTGACCTGGCATTCCGCCGCCGCGGGGAGCAGGAGGGCTTGCGCGGCAAGCTCCAGGAGGACCTCAGCAAGGCATACCACGCAGGAGCCTCCTGGCTCGTTGGTGCAGACCTCAGGAAGATCGTCTCCCAGGCGCACGGTAATTCGGGAGTCGCGGCTGACACGATCCTCCTTCAGGGACTCGGCGTGGCCGATCTCTCGGTCCTGATCGCCGAGCACAAGAACTCGGGCGGGGATCTCGTTGACCGCGCCACCCTCACCTTCGACCAACCCCGCCAGGGTCTCGCGGGGATGCTGGCGAAACCGGCAGCCATGGGCTGCATGGACTTCGTCACGCCCGAGGCCACAGTGATGTTCGCTGCAGCGTTGAAGGAACCCAAGGTCATCGCCGAGGAATGGGTCAAGCTGCTCGACTCGGCACAGCCGGGCTTCCGCGAGGCGCGGAAGGAGCAGGACGCCGAGGAGAGCCTGTCCCTGGCCATGGATCTCGCCGCACAGCTTGGAGGAGAGATCGCCATCGCCATCGATGGCCCGCTCCTTCCCACTCCAGCCTGGAAGATCGTCCTCGAGGCTTACAACCCCGAGGGCTTCCAGCAGAGCCTCGAAGCGACGATCGCCTACACCAACGCCAAACTCGAGCTGGCCATGGGACACAAGGTCCAGACCTTCGAAATCACCTCCTCTGGACTCGGCCCCCGCGAGGCTTACACCCTCGTTCTTCCCACTGGGGAGTTCGAGGTCCACTACACCTTTGCCGATGGCTACCTGGTCGCAGCCCCCAGCCGCGCCCTGCTCGATCGAGCGATGCGCCTCTACGACTCCGGCGCACGCCTCGGGAGCAGCACTCGCTTCATCAAGACCCTGCCAGCCGATCACCAGGCAAACTTCTCCGCCTTGCTCTACCAGGATCTCGGCTCGAAGCTCGGTCCCTTCCTGTCCGGGCTCGCATCGGCGGGAACGCGATTGACCCCCGATCAGCAGCAGGCGATAGGCAGTCTTTCGTCGAAGACCCCAGCGAGTCTGCTCTACGCTTACGCCGCGGAGCGGAGTATCGTGATCGGGCACAGCGCGCCGGAAGGCGCCATTGATCTCGGCACCTTGCTGGGACTTGCGGGAACTCTCGGACTCCCCGACCTGCTTGCAGGCCCGCCCTCAACAGGGGTTTCCCCGTCGATTGCTCCGCACTGAGGAGAACGATGAACCCGATCATCGAACTGGACTCCCTGAGCGTTGATCTTGCCGGTCGACCGATCTTGAAGGGGCTCGAACTCGCCCTCTCGGGTCGCTCGATCGGCCTGCTGGGCCCCAATGGCGCGGGCAAGACGACCCTCATCCACACGCTGCTCGGTTTCCACGCAGCGAAGACAGGCACGGCTCGGGTCTTCGGCCTCGACATCCGGCGCGAGACCCGCAAGCTCCGTTCCCTCGTCGGCTATATGCCGGAGAAGGACTCCTTCATCGCGGGAATGAACGCCGTGCGTTTCGTGCGCCTGATGGCGGAGCTCAGCGGCCTGCCTCCGAGAGCGGCGCTTGAGCGCACGCACGAGGCTCTGCACTACGTCGGCCTCGGTGAGGCGCGCTACCGGGTCCTCAAGAGCTATTCCCAGGGGATGAAACAGCGGGTCAAGCTCGCCCAGGCGTTGGTGCACGGGCCTCGCCTGCTCTTTCTCGATGAGCCGACGAACGGACTGGATCCGCCCTCCCGGCAGCGCATGATCGAGCTGATCCACGAGATCAAGGAGACAGAGGGAATCCACATCGTCCTGTCCTCTCACCTTCTCGGTGATGTCGAGGAGACCTGTGACGAGGTGCTGGTCCTCAGGGATGGCGAACTCGCAACCTACTGCAACCTCGAGGAAGAAAGGCGTTCGAACAAGCGCTTCATCGAGTTGGAAACCCGGGGCAGCAACGGCGCCTTCCTGGACGCCCTGAACACGCTGGGCTGCGAATGTGCCGTCCTCAAGGGCGGAAAGCTGAAGACCGTGCTCCCCGAGGGCGTCGAGGTTCGCAAGCTCTTCGAGATCGCCGGCCAGCAGCAGGTGCAGATCCGCCGGCTCGACTTCAAGCGGGACTCGCTGCAGGACATCTTCCTCAAGGCGATGGGAGATCACAATGGCAGTCTATGACCGGCACTACCGCCCCTACGACGGCACGCTGCTCCCCGAGCGCTGGCGCTTCCTCGTCATCCCGAGATACGCCTACAAGGACGTGTTTGCTTCGCGCATCTTCCTCGGATTCTACTTGCTCTGCTTCCTGCCACCCATTGTCGGCAGCCTGATGATCTACCTGCACCACAACCTCGAAGCGCTGCAGATCATGGGCATCAGCTCCGCAGCCGACCTGATCGAGATCGGCCCCCGCTTCTTCGAGTGGTTCACCTGGTGCCAGTCAATCCTGCTCTACCTGGTCGTGCTGATCGTCGGTCCCTCCCTGATCTCCACCGACTTGGCCGACAACGCCTTGCCGCTCTACCTCGCCCGGCCCTTCTCACGACCCGAGTATCTGCTGGGCAAGTTCACGGTTCTCGGCCTGCTCGGGGCCAGCATCACGCTGATTCCCCTCTCCCTGATGTACCTGCTCCAGAGCTCGCTCGAAGGCGGCACTTGGCTGGCGAACAACCTGGCCATCCTCGTCGGGATCACGCTGTGGCCGATCGTATGGATCGCGCTCACCGGACTCATGGCCCTCGCCTTCTCCGCCTGGATGCGCTGGCGCCCGGTCGCGACCGGCCTTCTCGTCGCGGTCTACCTCGTGTCCTGGGGCCTGAGCAGCATCGTGAACCTCCTCTTCCACACGCGCGTCGGAGACCTGCTCGGCTTACCGAAGCTGGTCGTCTCGATTCTCTCGAACATCTTCCGCGGCGGCGGCGAGGGGCCTCACGTGATCTTTTCCTGGATCGTGCTTCTGCTGATCGCGCTCGCCTGCCTGCTCCTCCTGCGCAGCAAGGTCAAGGCCTACGAGGTCATCCGATGAGCGCGGCGAGGGGACACATGACTGGATGCAGGATCCGTTTCGATGAGCTCCCGGAGTTTCTACGGCGAGCTCGTCCGATGAGCGCAGCGAGGGGACGCATGGCTGGACGCAGGATCCGTTTCGCTGAGCTTTCCAAGTTCTACGATGAGCTCATCCGATGAGCGCGGCGAAGGGAGCTATGGGCGGAGACATGATCAGCTTCGACGAGGTCTCCAAGTTCTACGGCGAGGTCATGGGACTCGGCAGGGTCAGCCTGAAGATTCCACCCGGCGTCACGAGCCTCGTCGGCCCGAACGGTGCGGGCAAGAGCACCCTGATGAACCTCGTCACGGGACTGCTGCAACCCACGCGCGGCCGAATCTCGCTCCTCGGCATCCCTGCGGGCCGGCACGAGCAGCTCTTTCGCCGCATCGGTTACTGCGCCCAGTACGATGCCTTCCCCAAGGGAATCGACGGTCGCGAGTTCCTCTATTCCTACCTTCGCGTACACGGCTACACGCATCCCGTCGCGCAGGAGCTCACCGAGGAAGCCCTGGAACGCGTCGGCATGACGGATGCCGCACACCGGACGATCGGCGCCTACAGCAAGGGCATGCGCCAGCGGATCAAGCTGGCCCAGGCCATCGCACACAAGCCCGAAGTCCTGGTGCTCGACGAGCCTCTCAACGGCCTGGATCCCCTGGCCCGCGCGGAGATCATCGCGCTCTTTCGCGAACTGGCCGAGCAGGGCCAGCACGTGCTCATCTCGAGTCACATTCTCCATGAAGTCGACCTGCTCTCCGACCGTGTGATCATCCTCAAGGGTGGCTTCGTCGTCGCGGAGGGGGATATCAAGGGTGTGCGCAGCGAGATCGATGAGCGGCCCTACCAGATCAGCATCCGCTGTGACCGGCCGGCAACGCTCGCCTCGCTGGTCTTCGATCACGACTCGGTCGTCGAGGCACGGGTTCACGACGATGGCGCGGGCCTCCTGGTCGCCACGAAGGATGCCGACGCCTTCTACCTGCTACTCAACCGTCTCATCGTGGACCACTCGCTCGAGATCGAGGGCGTCATGCCCGCCGACGAGAACGTCCATGCGGTCTATCGCTACCTGGTCGGA
>JANTFM010000228.1 GCA_024763475.1 Acidobacteriota bacterium
AGCGGCTTGAAGCGATCACTCTTTTCTTGTCCCCGGAAAGAAATCGAGTAGCTGATTGAGCGGCGGCCTCTCGATGACGAGGTCGGCGATCTCTCTCATCTGCTCGTCCTTCGGCTGAAAAGCCACCGAGAACCCGGCCTTGCGCATGGCGGACAGATCGTTCCAGTGGTCCCCGACGAATGCGATCTCCTCCAGTCCCACATCGAAGTGCTCCGCCAGTTCATCGAGCGCCAATGCCTTGCCCTGCACGTCGAAGGGCGTCGCCTGCCAGGACGCGATGCCTCCATCCTCGTCAAAGTCGATCCGGTTGGTGTATACCCGATCGAACGGCAGGCCGGGCAGAAGCAATTCGAGAGTCAGGCTGATCGTTCCGGAAACGACCGCGAGCAGGTAACCCCGCGCGTGAAGCTCCAGAATGGTCTCTCTCGCCCCTGCCACGGGAGCGAGGCTCTCTCGGATCGCGTCTTCGATGGCCGTCCTGTGAATCCCCGCGCGCTGCCAGTCACCCACATCGAGAGCAACCCACGCATCGTAGGCCAGGCGGCCCTCTCGAAAAGCAATAAAGCGCTCCCGGTTGATCTCTGTCGTGGAAAGAAAGCGCTCGTTGAGCACCTGCCAGACGGTCTTCTCTTCGGCGTGTTCGATCAGGGTACCGTCCACATCGAAGCAGATCGCATGAACCCTGTGGTGGTTTCCCATACCGTCTCCGCGAGAACCCCGCTTGCTGGCCCTCGGGTCAGATCTCCTCTTCGGAGAACCATCCACCGTCCCACACTCGGCGGGACAATAGCACTGCCCACTCATTTGGATGCCATAGGTCGAGCAAGACATAGCAGCGAATTGTTGACCTGCTACCCAGCGATCCTCCAGTGACGATGCTACCAGTTCATGCTCTTCCGAGTCCAGGATCGCGCAGTTTGGCTTAAGGCGCCCCCAGTTTCTTTGGACACCTCATTGGGGTAGAACATGAGGAACGAAGGAGAGACGATGGCCGTGACCAACACATCCGGGCAACAGCAACGCATCCCTTGCCAGGATACCGTGACTTAGTCGGCGTGACTCTGGCGATCATACGAAAACTACTCGACACGTACCTTGTACAGGTAGAGGATCGCATATGGAGCATCGAGATCACCTTCCGAAGCGTCGATCATGAGACCCCCGAAACTCCAACGGATGGGATAACCCCTGCCATATCCAAAGTGCGTTTCGTCTCTGGGCAGAGTCACATACACCCAGTGTGCACAGAAACCGTTCTTTTCGAAGGTCCATCTTCCTTCGCCGGAGAGAATCCTCGGCGGGCCATCATCGCAATCGTCCAACATACCGACAATCGTGCATGTGCCGTCGGCCCTCAGCTCAAACGACACTTCCTCCAAGGCAGACCAGTTCGCCCCCATCCTGTCTTTGACCCAGCTCAGCTCCTCCGGAGGAACCTCCCAACGTCCAATCATGGCGTCGTTCAACCCGCTATCCGAGCAGGCTATCCTGGCATCCGAACAGGACTGGCATCCGCTGCTGCCGAGCACTACAGAGAGGACAGCAACCATTCCCGCGCAAGCCCATCTAGTGCCGAAGCGATTCACTGCATCCGGATTCTTCCCTGAAGAGGAGCGGCCCAGCTTGTGACTCCAACCCATCATCGTGTCCTCCCCAGGAGCCTCGCGGCGCGTCGAATTTCGTACCTGCGCGTCCCCGATGGAATTTCCTATCCAGGGAATCGCAGCATCGATCGCGAGCGTTCGCCTCCGGTAGCCAGATGAATCCCGCTTCGAGGAAACCTGGGGAAGACGCCACTCCTCATACGTTGTAGTGCGAGACTGGACGCACGGGACGGGAAAGCCGAGCAATCGGCTCGTTACGGCGGAATGGCGCACCCTTCTGCAGCCACCGCACAGGCAAAGGACTCGGCTGTGCAGAAAGATCTTATATAGCAAGTGTGGACCCGGATGCTTACTTGTTGCTTCTCATTTCAGTGGCTCCTGCAGCTTCCTTGCGGCATCAGTATGGATGCAGTCCGCCCTGTGTGCAAGACCGATCAGTTGCGACAGCACCGACTGCCGGACAAAGCGGTCGTCATCTTCGAGAGCGGCCTCGAGTAGTCCGTCGAGTGCGATCCCTGTCCGGCAAGAAACAGATACCAGTGCACCGAGAATTCCGACCCTTGCCTCAGCTGCTTGTTCTGCGGCTAGAACCTTGGTCAAGACCGCCATCGTCTCCTGCGGGTCCGCGCCCGCAGTTTCGCCATAGGCCAGAGCCGCGCTCGCCCGAACTTTCGGTGCGGGATCTCCCATGGCTGCGACAAAGGCCTCCCGCACATCTCTTGATGCGACTCCGACCCGCCGTAGCCCATCGATCGCGGCTTCGCGAATCGCGGGGTCTAAATCACTCGTTGCTGGAAGAAGATACGTTACCGCAGTGTCCCCAAGCTCACCCAACGCACGAACTGCTATGTATCGCAAGTCTGGCTCTCCCAGCCAGTGCACGAGATCCGGAACCGCCTCCTCGCAAGATCCCGGGATGGCCACCTCGTACAGATAGGGATCTTCGCAGGCACGAAGTACAGTCAAGGCTCGACGTGCCAGGTGCCCCATTCTCCACAGCGCAAGAGCCGCCGGGCAGGTCGTCTCTGCACGGCCAGCGCCGAATTCGGCTCTTATCAGGGGCAACGCGACTCTGGCGGAAATTCCTGCCATGGTCAGACCGTTCAATGAGCGAGCCCGAATCTCGGCTGATGGACTGCGCAGGGCCTCCAGCAGGTAAGGCAGACCTGCGGGAGAGAGCCTTCCAAGTGCGTTTGCTGCATCTAAGCCTGTACTGGCCGAAGTGTCCATGGATTCGACCATCTCGGCCAGTGCGCGTAGAACCTCTTCTTCTTGAGTTCCACTACGGCCCAGAGCACGCACAGCGGCCGAAACGCCAAGGAAACTGTTGTCACCCGATGAGATCCTGCGCAATAGAGCGGGAATAGCGGCCGCACTGTGATCTCCGAGTTGATTCGCCGCTGTTTCGGCAACAGTCTGGCGGGGATCATCAAGCAACTTGATCAGGGTAGCTAGCGCCCGGTCATCCGAGACAGCGAGGCGCCCAATGCTCCTCACAACCGTTATTGCGAGCCAGTCATCTGAGTGATCCAACATATCGACGAGCGTCGGAAACCCCTCGCTGCCTGCAGAGGCGAGCGCTCCCGCCAGACCTATCTGACCGCGCGCTGAAAGCGTGTCGCGCACATCGATCAAGCTGCGCACGACTTGCTTGTCTCCGGGCTTGACGAATACGTCCAGGGCAGTCACAGCGGCTTCGCGAACGGCAAGATCGGGGTGAGCGAGTTGTTCGACCATGAAGCCGACGGTCGATTCGCGTGCGCGATCGAGCGGATACCCGAGTGACGCCCGCGCCACCGTCACCGCCTGAATCACTGCTACGAGGCGCTTCGGCGAAACCGGATCCTCGGCCAGAGCGTCAAACAAGGACTGTTTTGCGTCAGAATCAAGATAAGCGATCAGGTACCCAAGGTCGTAGTCGAGCTCTCTCTTGTCTGCTTCGCGTAGCAATCTCACCACACACGGCGTTGCACTGGCGCCTCGTTGTACAATTTCATAGATCGCCTGCTCGGTGTTCATGCTCGAGTTCGCGGCAGGTGTGCCAAGGATGACATCCGTGTACTCTTCACACGCACGAGCGTCCATTCCAGCAGAATCACTGCTGTTGGTGCAGCCAATGAACACGACGAGCCCAGCCACCGCGCAGCACACCGCTGCTATCTTAGAAACACGCGCGCGGGCAGCCGACTGCGCAGCGACCAGTTCAGTAGAGCGAGACTCGGATATCGATCCAGCGAGCATGCCGAAACACATCGCGGTTCGCCGAGACAAGCTCATAGTCCCGTTCCATTGGGTGCTTGGCGCCCATCGGTGGGATCCTGCCGTTGTGCATCGTTCCCTCGGGGGATGTCGGCCGTCCGTCCTGAATCTGGCACCAACGGTATGAACGGATCACGAGGCTCGCCGACGACGGTTGGCGAAGCGCTGGTATCTAGCCCCAGCATTCTCTCGAAGTCCGCGACAGTGCCTACTACTTCGAAGAGTTTTCCGTCAGATTCTGGACCATAGTTGTATCGAACAACGATGCCGTCCGCCGAAATAGCATAGTGGTCAACGGCGGCGTCTGGATCAAGCGCAGGGATGATCCCCATTGCTCGGTTGTCGAGCGACAAGACGATACGATCGTCTATCGACGGCCGCGGTTCTCCCTCACTCGGATGCACATGGGCACTTCCACGGTACATCTCGTAGCCAAGTGCGAGTTGGCTCTTTCCTTTGGGAGCGATCGGGCCGCCTTGTTCCTCAAACGGAATCTCACTGGATCCGATCGGACCAACAGCGGGTGCGATGGCCCAGTTGCCGTCCGTCTGCTCGTAGGCGGACGCTCCAGTCTCGCGCGAACCACCGTGAGCAACGAATAGCCGATATGCGACGACGATGGCCATCTGAGTCGATTCGTACTTCAGATACTCATCTCTCTGACCATCGGGATCGACTCGAACCACGGGGTTGTTACGAACGTATGCGTATCGGTTCCACGATCGTGGAACGCGTGGCCCACCGGGCTGCGGATCTGTACTGGTAAACATCCCAAGACTCAACCCCACGTACCGTGCCAGCATGTAATCAAGCCCCGTCGCAGCGTCCCGCTCGTGCCCGGTGTACTGCCGGCGGCTCGCCTCGCTGTCCAGAGTGTCGCCAGCCCGACGGCATTCTCCGCATAACAGTTGTGTACCGCCTTTCCCGCTTGTCCTTCGCAAAAAGTCTCTCATGTGGATTTCAAGTTGCTTGCCAGTGTCACTACTTATCTGAAGCGTTCGTCACAGGCTTGCCGTTTCGGAACACGATATCCCTCTCAAATTGACCGACAATGTCCACGCTTTCCAGCTCGAAGTACTCGTCGATCGACTCAACATCAAGTTCTCCGTCGCTTCCTGGCGACACGAGCAGGAAGTCCGTCTGTCCATCATCGCGATGCCGGACCGCGGTGAGAATCGGATTACCCCATGCATCCCGCCCGCTATTAATGCCAGCCAGAACTGATTGAAGCTGATCCTCGGTTACCTCCACCCATCCGGCACGAAGCCAATCGATCCTGCTCGAAACTGCCTGGAGATTCGCGAAGGTCGGAGTCTGTCGAAATATCTGCCGCCAAGGGTAGCAGCCGACTCCGAGCAAAACTACGGCAACAATCAAGAGCGTTTGGGCCCCGAAGCGATATATCCACAATTTGGTCGTGACTGCAGCAATCCTTGTCGGCGAGGGTCGTGTCTCACAACAGCTCGATGGTGATCGCAATGGACGCATGTCCTTAGCCTCCCATGTCGTTCTGCGTTCCCACCGGACTCATTCCGGTGGGCGCGCTTCTCGAGCTTGCTCACGTGTCATGTTCGGTGGCTCCTTGCTGATGACCGGCGGCTCTACATCCGCAGAATCTGCAATTCCGAGAAGCTCCTCAATCTGCTCGGGAGGAACCGCGCCCACGAGATCCGGGTCGAAGATCAGAATCGACTCCACCTGACTGGCGAGCTCCGGAGTCCACCACAACGCGTCCGCAAGAGCACCTGGAGAGTCGAAGATCACGCCCTCTTCCGGGTTCTGTCCTTCCGAGATCACACCGGACTCGCGCAGCGCGTTCGCCACTGCTGTTGTGCAGTTGTTGGATAGCGCATTGTATTTAGTGGCATTCTCTCGGACGAGCGCGCCAACCATCTGCTCATCACGAACCGGGTCATCCGCGAGCACGAAAGCCGTTACCGCTCTCCCCTCCTCAAGGTATGCGTTCACGAAGGCTGCAATCGAGGGCTCAAGCCGCGTATTGGTCCCGCGACTGATGCTGGCACGCTCCCCACGGTCGGTCGTTGCAATGGCCGCCGCATGTCCGAATATCCCCTTCGATCCACTTCCGGCGCGAGCAACAATAAACACAATGGTCTCTCTTCCATCCGGATCGACTTTAGCATAGGGATTGTTGGAGACATAGGTGTACTTGTTCCAGGATACGGTCAAGAGCGTCCCTGGGTTCGGGTCCACTCGGATGAACCTCCCCACGCTCAACCCCATGTACCTCGCGAGCATGTAGTCGAGCCCCGTCGCGCCATCGCGCTCATGGCCCGTATACCAGCGGCGGCTGGCATCGCCTGCCGGGACTTCGCCCAACTTCATTCCAAAGGGGTAATAGTCGATCCGGTCGGTGGGGCCGGCCCAGCCCGCCTTGTCGCTGGCGACCCGCAGCGAGCCGAGATGGTCCCGGTGGTGGAAGCTCTCGGCGTAGGTCGGTGTGGCGGGGTCGGGAGGATCGGGGTTGCAGCCAATACCGCCGAGGCCCGGGTCGAGTTCGGCCCAGAGGGATCCGTCGGTCATGCTTCCGTCGGAGTTCTGCTGCTGTGTGCCAAACCCTCCGCACGGGATCGCGAGCGCCTGGCTGTCCAGGGTGAGGATCTCGGTCCCGGGCGCTAACCCGGAGTATGCATGAAGCTTCGAGTTGAAACGGCGTAGATGTACGCTGGCGTGCCCGCAGGTCGGCTCAAACAGCCGAGGTGTACCTGTAGGGTACTCCGCAGGCTGTTTGAGCCGAGTACGGGTGCGAGGGCCCGAAAGGGCCCGGCCAGTGTGCAGATACGCTGTTTCGGC
>JANTFM010000229.1 GCA_024763475.1 Acidobacteriota bacterium
GGGGTGAGGGAGGCTCTGGGTGCAGCCCTTCCTGTCATCGCGGGTCGTGGCGTCTATCAACTCAGTGCCTACCTGGACATGTTCATGGCCTCGATGCTTGCGGTCGGTGCGGTCGCGGCGCTGGGTTGGGCCCAGACCCTCTACATCCTGCCGGTCAGTCTCTTCGGGATGTCGGTAGCTGCGGCGGAGCTGCCGGAGTTGGCGCGGCAGGGTTCCGGGACGCTGGACCAGGCGTTCCGCGAGCGCCTCTCCTCATCGCTGAGGCAGATGTCCTTCCTCATCGTTCCGACGGTCTTGGGTTACCTGGTCTTCGGCTTCCTGCTGGTCGGCGCGCTCTACCGTTCGCGAGGGGGGAGCTTCAGCGTCGCGGACAATTGGCTGGTCTATCTCGTGCTCGGCGCCTACACCCTGGGCCTCGTGGCGACGACCTGGTCCCGGCTGATGCAGAACGCGTTCTACGCCTTTCGGGACACGAAGACCCCCGCGAGGATTGCGGTCCTGCGGGTCAGTGTTTCGGCGCTGCTCGCACTGGGGTTGATGTTCTGGTTCGATGGCTACTCGCTGGAGGCGCTGGGTATTGACCAGGGGAACGAAGTGCTGCGGCTCGGGGCGCTCGGCCTGGCGATCGCGGCGAGTGTGGGCGCGTGGGTCGAGCTCGCGACCCTGCGCTTACGACTGAGGCGGCGGGTCGAGAGCTTCCATCTCCCTCTCGAGGCGGCTTTCCGGATGGCGGGGCTCGCACTCGTGTCCGCGTTGCCCGCAGTGCTCCTGTGGTCTCTCTTGCCGAGTCTCCACGTGGCGCTCACCGCGCTGTGTGTGCTGCTGCTCTACGGCGGCAGCTACCTCGGTCTTGCGAAGCTCTTCCACTTCAGCGAGTTGGAATCCTGGCTCTCACGGGTGCGTTAGCACGACCAGGCCGCAGACTGCACGAGCCCTCCCGCCGAAACCCCGTACAGGAAAATTGCTCGACAATCGTTCGAGTCGCTGCTTCTTATTGCAGCCCGCTAGCCGCGCCACTCCGTGTCGTCGACGGTCGTCTTGAAGTCCGCCTCGATTTTGTCGGGGACTTCCATGTCCTTCGTCGCTTCGATGTGTTCTGCCGTTGGGACGCCGACCCAGACCAGGCTCTCCATCTTGCAGCGGTCGAGGGCGAGGCTGAAGTCCACGGCGTCGGGATCGTAGGCGTCGTAGTTCAGCACGGGAAGGTTGCCCTCCATCGTGAAGAGATCGTTGGCCTTCGTGCAGGCTTTGCAGCCCGTGCAGCCGATGGTGCAGACCTTCTTCACCTCGGCGCCGAAATCGTTGTTCGAGCAGGCGATCACCAGCATTTCGGAGGTCTTGAAGGGCACCATCGTGATGATGTTCCGCGGACAGACCTCGGCGCAGGCGCCACAGCCGGTGCAGGGGTCGTAGACGACTTCGGGGACGCCTTCCTTCATGAAGATCGCGGAGAAGTTGCACGCCTCGACGCAGTCGCCGAAGCCCAGGCAGCCGTAGGTGCAGCCCTGGATCCCCGAGATGACATTGGCTGCCGCGCAGGTCTGTTCACCGTGGTAGGTGTTGCGCAGGAGACGCTGGCTGAAGGTGGCTGCGCAGTGCACCACGGCCTTGAAGGGCCAGGTCTGCTCGACCTCGACGCCCATGATCTGGGCCAGGCCCTCGGCACAGCTCGCGCCACCGACGGGGCACTTGGTGACGGACTCTCCGTTGAGGACGATGGCCTCGGAGTACTCGTTGCAGCCGACATAGCCACAGCCGCCGCAGTTCGCGCCGGGGAGGACCTCATTGCACTGGACGATCTTCGGATCGACCTCGACGTGGAAGGCGTTGTTGGCCCAGCCGAGGACGAAGGACATCGCGACGGCGAGCAAGAGCATGGTGCCCGCGGCCAGCGAAACGACGACAATGGTGATCGGCTCCATTTCGAATCCTCAGGAGAAAAGGCTGGCGAGACCGCGGTCGACCCCGGTGAAGCCCATAAAGGCCAGCGCGAGAATGCCGGCGACGAGCAGCGCGATACCAGGCCCCTTCAGGGCTTCTGGGACGTCGCACATGTCGAGTTCTTCGCGAATCCCCGCCATGATCGAGATCGCGATGGTAAAGCCGAGTCCGCCGCCAATCGCGAGAACCAGGGCTTCAGGCAGGCCCCAGCGGGTCGCGTCCGGAACGCCTGAGACGTGTTTCATGATCTCCAGGCAGGCGAAGAGGATCGCGCAGTTGGTCGTGATCAGCGGCAGGAAGACCCCGAACTGCTTGTAGAGCGGCGGGAAGAACTTGCGGACATACATCTCGACAAACTGCACCGAGGAGGCAATGACGAAGATGTAGATGATGTAGGAGAGGATACTCAGGTCGACGACGACTTCGGAACCCGGATTGATCATGCCCCAGATCCAGGCCGTGAACGGGGCACCGGGCCTGAGGATGAAGGTCGTGAAGGTCCAGCTCAGGAAGGAAGCGATCGTGATGACGAAGGTGACCGCCATGCCCATGCCGAAGGCCGTATCGATCTTTCGCGACACGCCGAGGAACGGACAGATCCCGACGAAGTAGTAGAGGACGAAGTTCTTGATCAGCGCCGCGGTGATGCCGATCAGGATGAGCTCGATGAAGTAGTGCATCGCGTTACCCCTTCGCCTTACGGGCCTTGATAGAGCTGAGCCAGTTGACCGTTCCCAGCAGGAGCCCGAGGGTTAGGAAAGCTCCCGGAGGCAGGACCATGAGGACCCAGTCGGGCCACATCTCGGGGAGGACCCGCAGGCCGAACCAGGTTCCGGAGCCCAGCACTTCGCGGATCGTCGCGATGCTGGCCAGAGCGACGGTGAAGCCGAGACCCATGCCGAGAGCATCTGCGATCGCGGTGAACGGACCCTGTTTCGAGGCACAGATCTCGCAGCGCGAGATGATGATGCAGTTGACGATGATGAGCGGAATGTAGGGTCCGAGCTGCTTGCTCATCTGGTAGAGGTAGGCCGCGAGGAAGCGGTCGGCGATCGTGACGAAGGTCGCGATCGTCAGCGTGAAGACCAGGATCCGCAGGTGGGGCTTGAGCAGGTTGCGGATCAGGCTGGTGATGAGGTTGGCCATGACCAGCACGAAGGTGGTCGCGCCGGCCATGGTCATCGCGGCCTGCATCCCGTTGGTGACGGCGAGTGTGGGGCACATGCCCAGGAGCTGCCGATAGACGGGATTCTCCGGGAGAATGCCGCTGATGAAGCGCTCGAGTGGGGTTGGTCCGTCGGTGGCCACGGCTACTCTCCTGCGCTCTGCAGCGGCTCACGCACGCTGGCGATAGTGGCGTTGACGAGATTGGCAACGGTCTTGGAGGAAATGGTCGCACCCGTGACGGCGCGGATCTCGAACGGCCCGGGCTTTGCCACTTTCGTGACGGCAATCGGTGAGTCGGTCGATTTTCCTTTGAACTGGGCGCGCCAGGCATCCTCGCGGATCCTGTCGCCGAGCCCTGGCGTCTCCTTCTGAGCCAGGACGTAGAGCCCGGTGATGGTCGAGACCTCGGCGTCGACACCGATCAGGATCTCGACCTTGTCTGCGAATCCCGTGGCGGCGGCGGGAATCACCCAGCCGATCCGCTCGCCTCCAGCGAGGGCCTGATAGAAGACCTGTCCCTCGAGTTCGTAGGCTTTCCCTTCGTCGGCACCTGGAACGAGTACGGAAACCTGGGACAGCGTCTCCTGCAGCTTGTTCGCGGCGATGCGGTCGGCGACGAGCATTTCCACGCCAGCCAATGCCGCTCCGAAAAGAAGGGCGAGGGAGAGCACGAGCCAGGCGGTGGTGATGTATCCCTTGTCAGACATCTCCCCTCCTCAGTTGCGCTGCGGCACGGGGCCGCCCACGGGATCGGGGATCGTGAAGCGATTGATGAGCGGTGTGACGGCATTCATCAGGAGGACCGCGAACATCAGCCCTTCCGGGTACCCGCTGGCCAGGCGGAGCAACATCACGATGGCGCCCAGCCCGAGGCCGAAGAACCACTTTCCCTTGACCGTCAGGGGAGAGCTGACCGGGTCGGTGGCGATGAAGAAGGCCCCGAAGAGGAGGGCGCCGCCGAGAATATGGTGCAGGGGGTGCAGGAAGCTGCTTCCGCTGATCAGGTAGCCCGCGCCGGAGATCACAGCAACTGAGAGGATCGTACCCGCGGGAATCTCCCAGGAGGCCGTGCGCCGCAGGCAGAGGTAGAGGCCGCCGAGCAGGCAGGCGATCGCGCTCGTCTCGCCGAGGGATCCGTTGGTGTTGCCGATCAGCAGAGAGAGGACGTCGCTGCTCTCGACGAGGCCCTGTTTGAGGGCGGTCAGCGGCGTAGCCTGGGTGACGATCGAGAGCGGGCTACCCGGTAGGACGTAGGCCGCCGCACCGAGGGCGGCCGGGAAGCAGATCATCACGAAGGCACGGCCGACCATCGCGGGGTTGAAAAGGTTCTGCCCCAGGCCCCCGAAGACAACCTTGCCGATGCCGATCGCCACGAAGGACGCGATGAAGCCGACGTACCACGGCGTGCTCCAGGGCAGCGAGAGAGCGAGGATGACTCCGGTCACGGCGGCCGACCCGTCACCGAGGGTGAAGGCGCGCCCGCGCCAGGCGATGAACGCGGCCTCGGCGACCAGGCAGGAGATCACACAGATCCCGAGCTGGACCACGGCGTACCAGCCGAAGACCCAGATCGAGACGGCGACCGGCGGGCTTAGCGCGACGAGGACGTCAAGCATCATGCGGCGCGTGGTGAACGATCCCTCGCTCAGGTGTGGCGAGGGTGCGACGACGATTCGTGGCGCCTTCGCCTGATCCGTATCGCTCGCCGGAGCGGTGTCGAGTTCTTGGCTCATGGCAGCTTCGAGCCTCCCTTGTTCTTTGCAGTGTTTCTCAGTCCTGGCTTCGTCACGATGCAGCCCTCAAGCGCGCGGTGCACTGGCTTTGCCGGTGCGTATCAGCTGCACCAGCGGAATGCCTGCCGGGCAGGCATACGAGCAACATCCACACTCCATGCAAGCCATCATGTGATAGCGCTTGGCGAGATCCCAGTTCCTGGCCCGGGAGGCCAGTGCGATGCGGGTGGGGACCAGATGCAGCGGGCAGACATCGACGCAGTGCCCGCAGCGCACACAGTTGGTCTCGTTCCGCTCCCGGACTTCCGCTTCCGTCAGGACGACGATGCCGCTGGTGCCCTTCGTGATAGGGGTATCCAGTTCGCCGAGGGCAAAACCCATCATGGGGCCACCGGCGATCACACGCGCGGCGTCAGGAGTCAGGCCGTCTGCGAGATCGATCAGCTCCTGGTAGGTGGCGCCGACGGGAGCGAGTATGTTCTTGGGTGAGACAATGCCTCGACCGCTGACACTGACGACGCGGTGGGTCAGTGGTTTGCCGCGAAGAATCGCTCGCGCGACGGCGGTGGCGGTGCCCACGTTCATCACGACCACGCCAACGTCGAGCGGCAGGCCGCCCGTGGGAACGATGCGGCCCAGCGCCGCCGGAATGAGCTGCTTTTCGCCACCCATCGGATACTTGGTCTTGACCGGCTGGATCCTAACGGGGCTGCCTTCCGCTGCCTTGCGCGCGGCGGCAATCGCCTCCGGCTTGTTGTCCTCGATGGCAATGACCATCTGCTCGGCGCCGATGGCTCGGGCGGCGAGCATCGTGCCGCTGATCATCGGCATGGGGGCCTCGATCATCAGGCGATTGTCGGCGTTGAGGTAGGGTTCGCACTCGCAGCCGTTGATGAGCAGGGTGTCAATCGGCTTCTCCGGATTGACCGCAAACTTGACGTGAGTCGGGAAGGCCGCGCCGCCGAGTCCGACGATGCCGGCCTCCCGCGTCGCCGTGCGGATCTCGTCGGCGGAGTAGCGCTCGAGGCCGCTCGTCGGCCACTCCCCGCCAAAGATCTCCTCAAAGAGCGCATCTCCCTCCAGCTGTTCGCCGGTGGCCTTGATCGGGACGGCCGGGACATGACGTCCGTTGGGCAGCGTCACCGAGCAGGTCTTGGCCGTCTTCCCCGCGATGGGGGAGTGGACCGGGGCCGAGACAAAGGCCTCGGAAGAACCGACCATCGCTCCGGCCTCGACCTCCGTGCGGGGCTTGTGGATCGCCTCGCAGGGCGCGCCCGTGTGCTGCAGAAGGGCGATCTTGACTTCCTTCGGCGTGGGGAGAACCTCGATCTTCCCGGAGGCAGAGAGTTCCTTGGCCTCGGGCGGATGAATGCCCCGGGGAAAGGTACCGGGACCCGTCGTGGACAGTGGTGAAGCGCTCATCTATTCCTCCCGGGGAACGATCTGGCGAGTGATCACGCGGGCCAAAAGGGCGCCCAGCATGAGCCCTCCCATCGCTCCGAGGGCCTCCATGGCAGGACTCGTCCACAGCGCTGCGCCGGCAACCGCCGTGCCGACGGGCAGCAGGAAGACGAGGAACGAGCTCAGCAGTAGCTGGCCCGGAGAGAGTGTTGTTTGGGACGAGTCGATCCTGTCGGCATGGGCGCAGGAACACCCGGAGCCACAGGAAGCGCCCCCGGCCGCCGGGGGGCTGGAGGCGGCTCTCGGCGCAGAAGAACTGTCGATGTGGAGGAGTTCCATCTTGAATCCAATCCCGATTGCGTTGTTACGGAGTGTTGCGGCCCATGTGTGGTGCTTCG
Organism: Acidobacteriota bacterium; assembly: GCA_024763475.1. Lineage (GTDB taxonomy): Bacteria > Acidobacteriota > Polarisedimenticolia > J045 > J045 > JANTFM01. The sequence continues at coordinate 6,641 of JANTFM010000229.1, forward strand.
TTAGGGAGTCTCTC
>JANTFM010000230.1 GCA_024763475.1 Acidobacteriota bacterium
CCTGCTGCGCAAGCTCCCGCGTCGGGCAGACGATCAGGGCCTGCATTTCTCCCGTCGGCTTGAGATCCTGGAAGATGGGCACCAGGAAGGCCAGAGTCTTCCCCGTGCCCGTCTGGGCCACACCAATCAGGTCACCCCCGTTGAAGACCACCGGGATGCACTGTTCCTGGACGGGCGTCGGCGTTTCAAAGCCGTTCTTGGCGAGAAGAGTCTTGAGTTCCGGCCTTAGGGGTAAGTCGTCAAATTTCATGAAATCCTTTTGTTGCAACTCTTTGGGTCGAGAATCCACGCATCATAGCACCGGCGGCGCAACACGCTAGAATTCACCAGCCTGCTTCGAGTAGCGCAGTCGGCGCTCCAGGGCTTGGGCACTGGGAAAATCGATCAAGCGGAAAGAGAAGGTCACACCCTCCGAGTCCCTTTGGAAGTCCTCCGGCAATGGCGGCAAAACGGCGGAGAGCAGAGCATCCTTCGATGCCTGGTCGAGAGTCGGCATCGTGGACGGAGTGAGAACCTCGACCCGGCTCGTCCCACCGCCACGGTGGATCACGAAGTGGATGATGACCTCACCGTCGAGCTCTCGCAGGCTCAACATCGCCTGATCCCGGCCAAAGCGCGTCCTGTTGTTCCACAGTTCCCGCAACCACGCTCTATAGATCGCCCAGTAGACCTTGGAGGAGTAGTCCTCCCAGGGATAGTCGTTCGAGTCGAAGCGGATGTGATTGCCCCAGGTGCCTCCAAACACATCCGTATCGATGTCGGGTGCCCTTCGGGGGCGAGGGTTCCTCGGCGGCAGGCGCGGGGGAAGCTCCTCGAGCTTGCGCGGAGCCGTCTGGAGCGGCGCTCCGGCGCTTTCGTCTGGTGCGTCCTTCCGCTGAAGATCCGGCTCGGGCGTGATGGAGACCGGTCCGGAATCGCTTTGCTGCACGTCGCCTGGCTCATTCTGCAGCGGACCCTCCTCGACGGGTTCGGACGCGTCCGGCTCGGACAGGGGCTCCGGCGTCTCCTCCTTGACGGGCCGAGGCAATTCCTTGATCGCTTCAACTTCCTCCGGCTCGTTCGAGTCTGCCAAGGTGGGGCCTGGGTCCTTCTCGACCTCCTGGCCAAAGACATCCCCGTCCGCGTTGGGCTTGGCCGGCGCGTGGATATCGGCCGCTGCCCCCGGTGGCCGAGGCCGGTCTTCGACTTTCTCGCGTGTCGTGGCGTTCCAGCCCATCAGCGGCCGGTCCTCCTGAGGCTGCGTCTTCGCTTCTTCAGGCTTCGGCTGGGGAAGCGGCTCGGCGGGCGGGTCCACGGCAGGCTCGGGCTTCGGCTCGGGCTCCGGAAGCGGCTCCTCGAGCGACAGTGGCACCCTGATCTCTTCCTCGGCCACGGGTGGCGCAAGCTCTGCGGCAAGAGAAAGTGACACGATCAGCAGAAGGAGAAGGTGCAGAACGACCGAGATCAACAGCATAAGGCCGTAACGCCGCGCCGTCTCCGACCGCTCCCCCTGTTGGTCGAGATAAATGGAGACCGACCCACTCATAGAAGGTTCGCCACGACGAGCTCATGATACGCGCTCCGCCAGCTTTGCATCGGGGCTGCGGTCCAAAGCGGGTGGACGCGATTCGTCAACAGGACCGCTGCGATGGAGTGTTCTGGACTAAGCCACACGGACGTCCCCGTGAACCCGGTGTGTCCGTAGGACTTGGAACCCATCGAGCCGACAGGCGCAGTGGGTGTCTCTCCCGACTGGAATCCCAGCGTCCGGACCTCACGCGGAGACCGGGCGCAAGGATGCTCCAGTTCCCTCCGAAAGGACTCTGGCAAGAAGGCATCCTCTGCCGCCACGGCAGCGGCCACCCGAAACACGGCGCGAGCCGTCCCGAAGAGCCCCGCATTGCCCGCAGCCCCCCCAAGGAAGAACGCGTTCCCGTCATGGACTTCGCCGTGAATCGAAGCGACAGGACCCGGTGCGACGGGGCAGCGTTCACGCGGCCACGACTCGGCAAGCTCGGCCTCGCGAAGCCTCCCCGTCTCGGTGGGCATCGCCTTTGCGCGAAGAGGCTCAGCCAAGGGGCCGAAGCAGAGCTCTCCTGCGGGAATTCCCAGCGGCTCACGCACGTCGCGCTCGAGGAGCTGTCGTAGGCTCAGTCCGGAGGCGCGCTCGAGCACGATCGCGGCGAGAATCGGCCCGAGGCACGAGTATAGGGGGGCTGTGCCAGGCTCTGTCTCCGGAGCGAACGAGGCGATCAGCGCGGGGATCTCGTCCAGATCTGCGGTGAAGCGGTAGAGCGGGCGCCAGGAGGGCAGACCCGTTTGGTGCGCGAGCAGACCACGCATCGACGGCGTCACGGCGGCATAGTCTCGCATCTCGGGCAAGAGGGAGTCGAGCGGGGCATCGAGATCCAAGAGCCCTTGCCATGCCAGTCTACAAGCGACCACGGTGGTAAAAACCGCCTTCGTAACACTTGCGAGGTCGAAGAGGGCGTCCTCACCCGCCCCAACCGCTCCGCACCAGGCGGGTCGAGCGACACAGCGCCCGAAGGCATAGGTCGCGGCCGGCCAGTGGCCCGCTGCAGCATGGGAGCACACGAAGTCCTGCACGGCCGGATTCTCCGGACCTGCGGCAATCGATGAGCGGCTCATCGTCAAAGGGATCGTTCTTCCTGTCCGGCACGGCAGGCCATGCCTCTACTAGAGAAGCGCATCGCGAATCGTCAGCGCCAAGTCCAACGCCGCCAAGCCGTCTTCACCGGGAACGGGGGGGTCTTCGCCCGATAGAACGGCATCACGGAACGCCGCGAGCTCTCGGCCAAGCGGCTCACCAGCGGGAATCTCGAGCGGCTGCTCCCGGATCTCGGGCGCAGCATCCTCCTCCTGATGTCGGCAGAGCCTGCGAGCACTCCCGGCCAGCGCATCGCAGGCGAGGTAGGCCCCTGGCTCGAAGACCCGCACCCGGCGCATGCGCTCCTCGCTGATCCGACTCGCCGTGAGATTTGCGACCGCACCTCCTTCGAAGCGAATGCGAACCGAGGCGATATCAATCTTGCTGGTCAGGGCGGGCGTTCCACTCGCATCGAAGCTCGCAAGCTCCGCCCGTCCAAGCAGGACCCGGCACAAGTCCAGGTCATGGATCATCAGGTCGAGGATGACGTCCACATCCAGGCCGCGGGGCACAAAAGGAGCCAGGCGATGGATCTCGATGAATCGTGGATCGCTGCACGCGCTGATGAGCGCGGAGACCACCGGATTGAAGCGCTCCGTATGACCGATCATCAGCGGAACACCCCGGGATCTCGAGAGCGCCACGAGCCGTGCCCCTGTCTCACGATCGGGCGCGATCGGCTTTTCAACCAGGGTCGCCACACCCGCGTCGAGGAGGGGCGTCGCCGCAAGCTCGTGCGCGACCGTCGGGGTCGCCACGGTCGCCAGGTCGATCTCCTGGGCCAAGGCGGCGATATCAGCAAAAACCCTCGCCCCGTTCCTGGCAGCGATCTCCGCCGCCCGGGAAGGGTCGGCATCGACGATTCCGACGAGCTCCACGTTCTCGAGTTCGGTGTAAATCCGGGCGTGGTGCTGGCCCAGGGAGCCAACTCCGACGACTCCGGCCCGCAGGGGCCCGTTCACGAAGATTGTCCTAGGCGGATGGGAATCACACCCCGCTTGGCGCCCGCGATAAACTCGAGCACGAGCTCCACCTCCCGCTGGCCGGCAAACTCGAGTTCAACCTCCTTCATCGCGTCCTGGCGGCGAAGCTCCTGTCGGAAAATAGCCCGCGTTGCGCGCTCGAGAGCTGAGATCGCACCACGGGCGAATCCCTGCCGCTTGAGCCCGATGCGGTTGATGCCATAGCAGGTCGCACGGTTTCCGACGGTCAGGCAATAGGGCAGCGCATCCCGCGTAATCACGGAGTAGCCGCCGATGAACGCATGGCAGCCGACACGACAGAACTGGTGCACACCGGTGTAGGCCCCGATCGTCGCGTAGTCGCCAACCTCGACATGCCCCGCGAGAGTCCCCGCATTGGCAAAGAGGACGTGGTCACCAATCTTGCAATCGTGCGCAATATGCGAGAGCACCATGAAGACGCAGGAGTTGCCGATCTCGGTCAATGCGCCCCCACCCGCCGTCCCCCGATGCACGGTGCATCCTTCACGAAAGATGTTTCCGTCGCCGATGACGACTCGCGTAGGCTCACCGGCATACTTGAGGTCCTGCGGCGGAAAACCGATTGTCGTGAAGGGATAGACCTTGTTGCCCGCTCCCATCGAAACGAGTCCGTCGATCGCCACCTGCGGGCCAATCCAGCACCCGTCTCCGATCTCAACCTCAGGGCCGATGATCGAGAGCGGACCGATCGTGACGTTCTCGCCAATCTTGGCGTCGGGATGAACCACGGCGCGCGGATCAACTCCCGAGATCCAGTCCATCACTTGGCGTCCTTTCGGGGGATCATCGCCGAACGCAGGATTGCCTCTGCAGCGACCTCCCCATCCACGGTGGCCACGGCGCTCATCTTGGCGGCTCGATTGCGGAGCGCCTTGACATCGACCTCCATCCTCAGCTGGTCCCCCGGGATGACCTGCCTCCGGAAGCGGCACTCGTCGATTCCCGTGAAGAAGACGAGTTCGTCTTTCGCGTTCTCGACCTCCATCAGGATCAGCATCGCCGACACCTGCGCCATCGCCTCGACGATCAAGACACCGGGCATCACCGGGTTGTCGGGAAAATGCCCCTGGAAGAAGGGCTCGTTGATCGTCACGTTCTTCATCCCCACCACGTGCTTCTTGCTTTCGAACTCGAGGATCTTGTCCACCAGCACGAAGGGATAGCGGTGGGGGAGATGTTCGAGGATCTTCTTGATTCCTATCACTTCGCTCATTCTTCCTCCTGTTCCGACGCGGCCTTCAGACGGCGCAGCTGGGCCCACATGGTGGGCAAGCGTGCCTGCAGCACCGCGATCCTGCGCCAGAGCGAAACCGGCATCGCAGGGATGCCAGCGACAACTTCGCCCTTCCCAACATCCTGAAAGACCGCGGTCTTGCCCGCCACGGCCACACCGTCTCCCAGCGTGATGTGATCGGCCATTCCGGATTGACCCGCGAGGCGCGCGCCCCGGCCCAGGCGACAACTGCCCGAGATACCGACCTGCGAGGCCAGCATGCAATCGGGACCCAAGTGCGAGTTGTGCCCGATCTGGACCAGATTGTCGATTCGCACCCGATCCTCCAGATAGGTCTCCCCGAAGGTGGCACGATCCACAGTGGAGTTCGCTCCGACCTCCACATCCTCACCAAGGACGACTCGGCCGAGATGAGGAACGCTCATGACCTTGCCGCTCTCGTCGCTCGCGTGCCCGAAGCCAGGCGCTCCAATCACGGCTCCCGACAGAATCGCCGACCGCGCGCCGACGACCGTGCGGGGATAGAGCACGACCCGGGGATGGATTACGACATCTTCAGCAAGTTCGACCCCCTCGAGCAGGACGCTTCCTGCACCGACGATGACGCGTTCTCCCAGACGGCAATGCGCCCCGATGACCGCATGGGGACCGATACTGACCGAGTCCGCCACGACCGCCGCAGGATCGACAACCGCGCTCTCGTGAACGCCGGCCGCCAGCTCCGCGCGGGGATGAAGCAGGGCGATCGCCTGGGCGAAACACGCCTTGGGCGTAGAGGACAGCAGCAGGTTCCGATCGGGGAAATGCTCGGCCATTTCCCCCGAAACGACAAGGGCCCCGGCCTTGCTCGCCAGGGCCTGCTCCAGCATCTGACCACTGTACAGCGGGGCGAGATCCTCCCGCCCCGCCCCCTGTAGATCGTTCGCGCGCTCGAGCCTGCAGGTGGCATCACCGCGCCAGGAGACCCCGAGGGCCTGCGCAAGGAGCGAGAGCGACCATGGCTGCTCGACGCAGGGAATCACGACCCCGCCGGAGTCCCGGCATCCACCAGCTTGATCAGGTCTTGCGTGATATCGATCCCCGGAGCGAAGTATACGACGACGTTCAGGGGCACGATCAGGACGAACCCGTTGTCCCGCCCATAGGTCTGCACCAGGCCAATCATCTTGTCCTGCCACTCGTTCTGGGCGCGCTCGACTTCCATCTGGAACTCGCGGGAGGCCGCTTTCTGCTTACCCTCGAGATCGATCGTATCGCGGTCGATCTCAAGGCGCAGGTCACGCAGTTTGTCCGAACTCAGGCTCGCGCCCGTGGTCAGAAGCTGCTGTTGCAGAGCCTGAAGCGCCTGCTGCATGGTCTCGAGTTGCGTTCGTTTGCTGGCCTCGAGCGCGTTGAGCCTCGCCTGGACCTTCGCCCCGGCAGCCGTCTCCTCGAAGACCTTCTGTGCATCAAAAACACCGAGCTTGAGAGCCTGCGCCTGAGTACCGACCATGCCGAACATGACAATCAGGCAGAAAACGCCGAGGGCCACAACCTTGCTTCGCGGAATCATGCACGTCTCCTTGATATCTGGGCCTTCCGCGAGACATATCGAAACAATACGAATGTGCGGAAAAGAGCCTAGCAAACCCCGGCATTCTAGCGTGGATTTTCTCGCCGGGCTTCCCGTGGGGGCCGCACCCGTGGGACCCCCCAAGGGCCGACTCAAAGCACA
>JANTFM010000231.1 GCA_024763475.1 Acidobacteriota bacterium
ACAAGGAGCTGAACGCGTTTCTCTCGGCCTTCACAGGTCTGCAGCGCCAGGGCATTCTGGACCAACTCAGCGATTTCTCCGGGGCCAGACCTACGCTGCGCGCCTTCCTCTCGCCAGCTGCCAACAACCCGCGTGCCACCGAAGCGGAGTTGCGCCAGGCCGCAGCGACCGTACTCAACGCCCGCCGCGCCCTGCCCTACGCGGCGGACGGACCGGTCTGGTATCGAGGCAATTCCCTTGAAAACGAGCGGATCGAGCGCGGCCGGATAGACGCTGTGCTGGAGTCTCTGGGGGCCACCACCATGATCGTCGGGCATACCCCGACGGATGGGGCAGCCATCACCTCGCGCTTCGAGAAACACCTGCTGCGGGTCGACGTGGGAACGACCTACGGCAACGACATCCAGGCCCTCGTGATTGAAGGCGGGTCGCTCCGCTCTTTTGACGAGAAGAACGATCAGTTCGTACCGATCCTCGCCGAGGCTCCCCAGGGCACGGGCTGGTCCCAAGGCATCCAGGAGCTGCCGGACGAACAGGTCGAGCGTCTGCTGCGCCTGGGACATATCCAGAGCATTCGCCCTCTCGGCCGGGGCAGCACCAAGGCGCAACTCGCGCAGATCGAAATGGGAACGATCCGCTTGCGAGGCCTGTTCAAGACCGTCGACAAACGGGGGGGTACACGCGGCCAGGGATGCACGAATTCCCCTGCCGAACGCTACCGTCACGAGGTCGCCGCTTACAAGATCGACCGTGAGATCGGGTTGGGAATGGTTCCGGTCACCACCTTGCGTACCTTGCGCGACACCACAGGCTCGATGCAGCTCTGGGTAGAGGATGCTCTCGATCACTACACCGTCGACGCCTATCACCTGGAGATGAAGGAACCCGAGCGGCTCCCCTTGCTCCGCCAACGGGCCCGCATCTTCGATGCGTTGATTGGCAACTACTCGCGGCGGCTGAGCGACCAACTCTACCTATTGAACACGAGCGAGATGCTTCTCGTGGACCATTCGCGGGCACTGTGTCTCCGTACCGAGCTGAGTCCGCTGCTTGGCGGCGAAGACTGTGTGCTGGAGCCGTTCCTGAGAAGCGCATTGGCAGCACTCGACAAGGACCGGCTTCGCCTGCTGATTGGCGAATACAGCTCGAAGAAGCAGCGCATGGCGCTTCTCACCCGTCGCGACGCCATCCTCGAGCTGTGCCGGTAGTTCCGGCGGAGACCCTTGCACCTGGCACGCGCCTTGCGTCCTGCCCTGGAGTTCACGGGAAAGGCGACTCATGACGACCAAGCTCGTTGGCCTGATCTGCACGGTCCTGGTGCTCTGTCTGGGCGCCTTCGCCCTGCTGATGAACCACCTCCAGGAGCAGCTTCGAGAGGAGGTCGCCCACACCGTCGCGGAGGTGGGACAGGCCACAGCTCGGGCCCTTGAAGCAGGACCTCATCTCTTCGATTGGACTGCGGCAGACGGCCAGGTCAAGGCCGAGATGCAGGTGGAGAAGCATGCCATCGCCCTGGACCAGGAGGCCGTCGAGACCTTTATCCTTCAATTCGATTCTGCGGAGACGACCGCCAGACAGCTTCGCGATCGCCTGGGTTTGGGCAGGCAGGACAGCGACGATCCGGTCTTCGTTCCTTCAGGCCCCGCGGCCATGCGCGCCATCGTGCTCACAGCATATGGCGAGCTGACGACTGACCGGGAGCAGGCGCCGGAGGGTGACGAGACCCAACCCAAGGCGAAGGGCGAGCCGACCCCAATCGAACACGGCGTGCAGATCCACGTGGATGAGATCGCGAGTGTCGTCGGTCCGGCCCGGCAGATATTTCTCCGTATCCCCGCGAGCGATGCGGAGAAGAGTACGGCGGAGTCCAAACACGCGCGGCGAGACTTCCTCGTCTCGGTCGATACGAAGGACTACGATGAGATCTTCGCTTCGACAGGCAGGCGCACGTCGGGCGCGCTGCTCATCGTATTCCTCTTCGGCAGCGTCCTCTCCGTCGTCATCGCCCGCAGGTTCACCCGTCCCGTCCGCGAACTGGACCGTGCCATCCGGACCCTTTCCGACGGGAACCTGGACGTCGTCGTCGATGTGAACGGACGGGACGAGATGGGCCGATTGGGCAGCGCCTTCAATGAGATGGCGCACTCGCTTCGCGCACACGAGAAGCGAGCCGTTGAGCTGACGCGGCGGGAGAAGCTATCCGCACTGGGACAGCTCGCCGCAGGTGTCGCGCATGACATTCGCAATCCCTTGCACTCCATCGGTTTGACCCTCCGGCATATGCAGGAGACCGCGCGGCCCCGAGAGCCTCGCGCGGAGGGAGAGTTCGACAGTTCACTCGAGACAATCCGCGACGAAATCCAGCGTCTCGATACCCTGGTCGCGAACTTCCTGCGCTTCACCCGTGCGGAGAAGACGGATCATCTCCCCCTCGCTGCGGAATCGCTGCTGCACGACACCGCACGTCTGATCGAGAAGGAGGCGTCGCGGCGGGGGGTGACGATCGAGCTCGAGATAGAAGAGGATCTGACCCCGGTCGTCGCGGACGCGGAGTCCCTGCGCTCGGCGATTCTCAACCTCGTGCTCAACAGCCTCGAGGCCATGCCAGACGGGGGCGTGCTGCGTCTTGGCGCGGAGCGCAGCGAATCGATGCTGGTCCTCAGCGTTTGGGATAACGGCTGCGGGATTGCCAGAGACGACCAGGAGCGCGCCTTCGAGTTCGCCTACACGACGAAGGAGAGCGGCCACGGACTCGGGCTGGCCATGGTGCACCAGATCATCGTCGAAGAGCATCGGGGTGCGGTATCCCTGGATTCGGATCCCAACAAAGGGACCCGGGTGCGCCTCTCGCTGCCCCTCTTCGAGGAGGACGAGCCGTGAGCTCCGAAGGGCGGCGTTCCCCTCCGGGAGCCCGGCTGCTGGTGGTTGACGATGAGGCAACCCAGCGCCGGATGCTCTCGAGTATCTTGTCTCGGGCCGGATACAATCTCGCGACGGCGGGCAACGGTGAGGAAGCGATTGAGGAACTCTCGGCCGCACGCTTCGACCTCCTCCTGACCGATCAACGCATGCCGGGAATCGACGGCCTCGCGCTGCTCGAACGGGCTCGCAGCCTGCAGCCCGACCTGCCGGTCATCCTGATGACGGCCTACGGCTCTGTTTCTTCGGCGGTCGAGGCGATGAAGCGAGGCGCCTCCGACTACCTGACCAAGCCCTTTGGTGCCGACGAGCTGCTGCTCGTGCTCGAGAAGGTCCTCAGGCAGCAGAGCCTCGAGGACGAGCTCGCCTCCCTGCGCACGATGCTCAAGGACCGCCATCGCCTGGGTGGATTGCTCGGCCAGGCGGCCGTCATGCAGGAACTTTTCAGTCGGATGGAGCGCATCGCGGACACGGATGTCCCGGTCCTGATCCGCGGAGAGAGCGGAACGGGAAAGGAGCTGGCGGCGCGCGCGATTCACGCACTTGGGCCACGAGCCAACGGGCCCTTCATCGCTCTCAACTGCGCCGCGATCCCGGAGAACCTGCTCGAGAGTGAGTTCTTTGGGCATGAGAAGGGAGCGTTCACGGGAGCGGAGCAGGCCTGCGCCGGACGCTTCGAGCAGGCCCATCTGGGCACGCTGCTGCTCGACGAGATCGGAGCGATGCGCGTCGAATTGCAGGCCAAGCTGCTCCGCGTTCTACAGGAGGGAGAGGTCCAGCGCCTTGGGGGCCGCAAGACGATCCCGGTCGACGTGCGCATCCTGGCGGCGACCGGCGAGAATCTTGAACAGGAGATCGAGCGGGGACGATTCCGCGAGGACCTCTACTATCGCCTGAACGTCGTGCCGCTACCTCTCCCGCCCCTGCGTGATCGCCCCGAGGACATTCCCCTGCTCCTCGAGCACTTTCTCTCCCGCGCTTCCGAGAGGCTCGACCGGCCCGTGCCCCTGCTCGAGCCGAGTGCGCTCGACCAGCTCCAGGGCTATCCCTGGCCGGGAAACGTGCGGGAGCTCCAGAACGTCGCGGAGCGCCTCGTCATCCTAGGTACCGGCGAAAGAGTCGGGGTCGTGGATCTTCCCGATGCGATACAACGCGGGGGCCTCGGATCCGGACCTTCCTCTGGGGGCGTCACCTTACCCCCAGAAGGACTCCGCTTGACCGAGGTCGAGCACTCGCTCATAACCCAAGCCCTGCGCCGATCCCGCGGCAACCTCGGTCCGGCCGCCAAGCTCCTCGGCATTTCCTACAAGACGCTCCAGTACCGGATCCGCAAGTACGGGATCGACAGAGCAGCCCTGGACTGACCCCATACAGGGTCGGATCACCCTATTTGGGGTTTTCGATCCGCCAACTCGGTCGTTTCCCCACGACTAGCCCGCCGGCGCCGAAACCGCTAGAATGCGAGCCACTGGGGATGAACATCGGCGCAGCCCGTGCGCCGGATCGACTGGCCCGCCGTCGCGAGGAAAGACCAGTTCCGACCAAGATGTCACCAAGACAACACAGAGGAGATCTCGTCGTGCGTTTCCTTTCTCTGCTCGCTGTATTCACCTTACTTGCGAGTCCCGTGTTGGCGCTTGCTCCTCCGCTCGAGGAAAAGACTCCTCTCTTCGACACGTCCGGGTTCCGGCCCCAAATCGTCTTCCAAGAGCTTTCCTTGCTCAGCACCAAGAGCTACGTGACGGTTCGTGGCATTGTCTTTTCGCGTTCCCCCGTGGACAGCGTGAGGGTCGGAAACCGGACAGCGCGCCTGCGGCCGGCGGAGATGAGCGATTTGATGAGACTGGATCAGGTGCCGCGTGACGCCCGGGATGCGCCGTACCGCGTTTTCTTTGAGCTATCCGACCTCGGGCTCGAGAAGATCGGTGCGAACGATATCGTCGTCCAGGCGATGGGAACCGATGAGCGCCTCTCGAACCGGCACCTCCTGACCGTCGTTCACGCTCCCGACCTGGCAAGGCCTGCAGGAAGCGGGACGGAGGGCAGGTCCCAGCCATGACCGCCCAGGCCCGCAGGACCGGCAGCGCGAAATGGATCTTTCTGGCCGCCGTCGCCCTGTCGCTCACCGCCCTCGTGAGCGTCACCCTGCTCCGCGAGGAGAGCATGATCGACATGCTGGCGGCGCTCATCACGAAGAACATCGTAGCGATCAACGGGGCGATCATGTTCGCCTTCGCCGTGATCATCTCGCTGACTCTCGGCGTCTTCCTTCACTACTACTTATTCGAACTGCGGGCAAAATACATGTACGACCCCGTGGGAGCGCAAGCCCTGGCGAAAGCCACGCTGCAGGCAGAGATGAGCGGAGAGGAACGCATGGCGGAAGCGCGGCGCATGGTGGATCGCGACCCGACTCTCTTCGCCTTGATCCTGCGCCGTTTCCTCGGGGAGAACGGATTCGCCGCCGTGCGACCGGTCAATGTCTGGCAGGCGATCCAGGACGAGGAGTTCGACCGGGTCAAACGCAACCTGATCTACCTCTCCCTGGCCTCGGTTGTCTCACCCGCGATCGGCTTCCTCGGCACGGCGGTCGGGATGGTCGCGGCGTTCTACGAGATCTCGATCCAGGACACCGTGACACCGGCCGACCTGGCCACCTCGATTCAAATCGCCCTGATCACGACGGTGATGGGCCTCGTCATCAAGACGATTGCGATGATGCTCAAGACCGCCGTGATCCACTCGATCGGCCGCAGGGAAGATCAGCTTCTGACGGCCTACACGCGCCTTTTCGAAAGGTGAGTTCGTGAGACATTCGGGCAAATACAGCTTCGACCTCGAGGACTCCTTCGAGGGAGCCGTCGATGTGGTCTTCCTGCTGATCATCTTCTTCTTGGTCGCGTCCTCGTTCGACAAGACCGTCCGAGAGAAGCTCGCCCTCCCGCCGCGAGATCCGGACCATGCCGTCGCGACCAGCGCGCAGACTCGTGAGCGTCTCGACATTACGATCTACCGCGACTCGCGCATCGCTTTTGATCACAAGGAAATACGGGTTGGCGATCCAACCTCCATCCATGCCTACGAAGCCGTGGGCGACGCCCTGGAAAACTGGATCGCGGAGCAGCTGCCGAATAAGCCTCTCGACGAGGCCAGCGCCGGGCTCGACGTCTTCATCACGACCGACCGCGAGTCCTACGCTGGCGCCGCGCTGAACGTGATCATGGCCTGCCTCGATCGAGGGATTACTCCCCAGGTCATCTTCGAGGAGGCTCGTGTCGAGCCATGAGTCTGCGCTCCGAGCTCTCGCGGGATCGGCTCTACCGCAGCATGAGCCTCTGCCTGGCGCTGGCAACGGCATTCCTCTTGATTCCTCCGGAGTGGATCTCGATGCTGCGCGAATCTGAGCGCCCCCGCGAGCCGATACCACGGCCGGTCGAGATCATCCGCGTCCCTCCCGAGACCCTGCCGGAGCCTCCACCTCTCCCCCCCCTCCCGGAGATGAAACCAGAGCCTGAACCAAAGCCCCTCCCTGAGCCGGAACCTATAACCAAAACCAATGAACCTGTAAGTCTTCGACTCAAGGAGCCTGAAATCGTGATCCCCAGGGCGAGCGAGAAACTCTCCCAGGTTGATTTCGAAAAACTCTCCCAGGTTGATTCGGATA
>JANTFM010000232.1 GCA_024763475.1 Acidobacteriota bacterium
GAGCTCGGCGGCATGCTGCGATACGGGATCCCGGAGTACCGGCTGCCCAAGAAGGTCCTCGACTTCGAGATCCAGGAGATTCTCGACCTGGGAGTCGAGACCCGCGTCAACATGAGTCTGGGTACCGACTTCCTGTTGGCCGACCTCGAGAAGGAGTTCGACACCATCCTGATGGCGATGGGTGCCTGGGATAACTCGGCGCTGCGCTGCGAGGGGGAGGATCTCGAGGGCGTCTGGAAGGGCACCGAGTTCCTGCAGAAGCGCGAACTCGGGATCGACGTCGATCTCGAGGGCAAGAAGGTCGTTGTCGTCGGTGGTGGGAATACCGCGATGGACGCCACGCGCTCCGCGCTGCGGATGAAGGCGAAGGAAGTCGTCCTGCTTTATCGCAGGACGCGCAACGAAATGCCCGCCAACAGGGTCGAGATCGACGCCGCCGAGGAGGAGGGGGTCCAGTACCATCTCCTCGCCGCGCCAACCCGGTTGATCGGGGACGAGAACGGCCGCGTCAAAGAGGTCGAGTACATCAAGATGGAGCTTGGTGAGCCGGATGCTTCGGGACGCCGCCGTCCCGTGCCGATCGAAGGCTCCGAGACGAGGATGGAGGTTGATGTCGTCATCGCCGCCATCGGGCAGAAGCCGCTGCTCGACTGGTACACCGACGATCTCAAGGAGCGCGGACTGGAGCTGACGCGCTGGAATACGATCGTCACGGATGAACAGACGCTGCAGTCGCACATTCCGACCATCTTCTGCGGCGGGGATCTCTGGAGTGGGCCAGCGCTCCTGATCGATGCCGTCGGGACCGGCCGCAGGGCCGCGCGCTCGATGCATCTGTTCATGAACGGCGAGGACCTGGCTTTCAAACGGACGACCTTCAAGGGCCCGGAGAGGATTCCGATCTCCGCACAGATCCCGGTTCTAGGCGTGCTCAACAGGCCGCGGGTCCCCCAGCCGGAGCTCGAGGTCGGCGATCGTATCAAGAACTTCGAGGAGGTGGATCTCGTCCTCACGCCCGAATTGATGGCGGCCGAGGCCGCTCGTTGCATGCGTTGCGGCACGATCTGCTTCTTCAACGATGAGCAGCGAGACGAGCATGTTATCGGCAAGGCGCTCAAGTCGAAGCTCAGCGACCTGATGCACAACTCGCCTTCCTAGGGGACGACGAGTCAGACCTTGTTCCGAACGGGAAGTGCGGGACAGGACGAAGGAGAGACGACTTTTTGGATGACCGGCACCAGACGCTCGTCCCCCCGCGCCTTCCTGTCGAGGTAGATCATGACGAAGAAGATCGCGGCAGCGCCCAGCGCGGCGCCGAGCAGGGTGGCGAGATCACGATCCAGGAGAAGTTGAGCATGAAGCTTGGCACCGAGAGCTGCACCGGAAATGATGCCGACGAGGGGCATGATCCAGACCAGGAGAGAGACCTTCAGTTCTCCATGCCCCGGAAGATCGAATTCGACGGTCTCTCCGGGTTCCGCCTGGATCGGGTTTCGGGCCGAGATTTCCTCGGCGAGGCCAAGATCGGGCGCATCGGCGGAGGAACAGGTGGATTTCTCGGAGCACCCGGCACAGATGCCCTGCCGGGTGGTGGCGATCAGGGCGAGCTCTCCGTTGGTTTCAAGGATGTATCCGATTCTGGGCATGAGTGGATTGTAACGAATTCAAGGGAGCAAAGCTCGACTCGCAGCTGATGGCATGATGCCGAAGGCGCCCGAGGCTCGGACTCCTTGACGGGATGGGACAGTGGCTCGCAAACGAATCAATGCGGAAATCTTGCTGGGGTGCGCGATCCTGCTCTTGGTGGCGGGTGCCGCGGGGGCGCTCTTGCGCCCACCGATGGAGCCGGACCGGACGATCGAGTCTCGTTTCGGCGATGTGATCTGGAATCACGAGCAGCATGCGCGGATGGAAGCGATCGTCAGCTGCCAGGTCTGCCATCACCAGGATCGCCCGGGTGTGACGGAGCCGAGGGCCTGCCGGTCCTGCCACAAGGCGAACGATGCGTTCGAGGAAATGGTCCAGGCGGATCTCTTCCTGGTGCGTGACAAGCCGGAGTACAAGGATGACTTCGGCCCACCGCCCTACATCGCCTTCCACGGTAAGTGCGTCGGGTGCCACAAGGCGATGAAGAAGGGCCCTGTGCTCTGCCGAGACTGCCACCAGCCGATCACGTCGGGTGCTCACGGACTCGTGCAATGGGACCATCGGACCCACTCCCGCAAACTCGGCATGGATGAGAACGGCGTTCCTGTCGAGAGCAACTGCGTCGAGTGTCATCACCAGGACAAGGACGCGACCAACGATGGTGAGTATCGCGGTTGCCGCAGCTGTCACGAGCCGGCTTCCGTCATGGGTCTGACCGTATCGACCGGTATGGTCGGCATCGACGGTGTCAAGGAGATCGAGAAGCACAAGAACGCCAAACACGGCGAATGCGCGAAGTGCCACACGGAGAAGGACCCCGAGGATGACCTGCGCTCCTGCAAGGACTGCCACAAGCCTTGGACCTATGATGCGGCGAAGAAGGAGAGGCCCTCCATCGAGCAGGCGCTTCATGCCAATTGCCTCAGATGCCACAACGAGGAGTACGCGAAGGTCACGGAGTCCATGCCGGTGACCTGCGAGGACTGCCACAAGCCAGATCCCTCATGGCTCGCTTCACCCGAGAATGGGCATGTACTCTGGAACCATAGGCGCCACGGGATGTACCGGGGAATGAGTTGCGAGGAGTGTCATCACCAGGACATTCCAGGTGAGCCACACATGGCCTGTCGCAAGTGCCACTCGACGGGACTCTATGACAACCCCAGCCTTGCCGAGGCGTTCAAGAAGCGCTGCATCGGTTGCCACCAGGAAAAGAAGACGGGCCTGGAAAGCTGGGATCGTCTCGCGACGGAGAAGGCCTCGCTGGAATTCCATCGCATCGAAAGTGAGAAGGGTAGCTTCAGTTTCGATCATCGGTCCCACGCGATTGCGGACTCCTTCGCCTGCCAGGAGTGCCACCACAACATCCTGCGCAAGGATGGGGTGTACGTGACCTCGCTGCGGGCGAAGAAGGAATGGACCGAGGAGGCTTCCCGTATCCAGTCCTGCAGGAACTGTCATGGCGTGGCTGGGCCAGTGGCCGGCTCGATCGCGGAGGGTACCGATGCCATGGCATTCGAGAAGGTGCTCGAGAAGGCCTGCGTGGAGTGCCACCAGCGCCTCGGCGGTGGTCCTCAGACCTGGGACGGCTTTTTTGTCGAGCCCAAGATCAACTGGGATGATGCGGTCAAGGCGAAAACGACCGAAATCAAGGCAGAGGAAGGTGCGTCATGAGCGGTGCCCATACGAAGAAGACCGAGGCCAAGGTGAAGGCCATCCTGACCGACGCGACCAAGTGCATCGGCTGCGAGCGCTGTGTCCAGGCCTGTGTGCGACAGAACAAGTTGCCCGAGGACTACCCGGCGCGCTTCAAAGCGGATGATGGGTTGTCCGGCGCACGCTATACGTCGATCAGGGAAATTCCGGGCCGGGAGAGCGGCACCTCGCGCTTCGTCCGCCGACAGTGCATGCACTGCGAGGATCCGACCTGTGCCGCGGCTTGCCTCGTTGGGGCTCTCGTCAAGCGTCCCGACGGTCCGGTCCACTACGACGCCGACATGTGTATCGGCTGCCGCTACTGCATGCTGGCCTGCCCCTTCATGATTCCTCGCTACGAGTACGATCGGCCGCTGCCCTACGTCCAGAAGTGCAAGATGGACGAGACCTGCCGGGTCGACGGTGGTGCGCCTGCCTGCACCTCGGCGTGCCCGACAGGCGCCACGGTGTTCGGGCTGCGAGAGGACCTGATCAAGGAGGCGAAGCGCCGGATCGCGGAGCGCCCCGATTTGTACAAGGACCACATCTGGGGCGAGCACGAGTTTGGCGGAACCTCCGTAATCTACATCTCGGACAACGACCTTGGCGAGGTCTTGCGAATTCCTTCCGCGGAGGAATTCGCCAAGCGCGCGGTGCCGACCCTTACCCATGATTCGGTGCCCCACCTGATGCACAACTGGGTCATGGTCACGCCCTTTCAGTTTTTCACCGTCGGGGCCGGTCTCGCGGGCGCGGCCTTCCTGCGTCGTCGCTCGCGGGTGATGGAAGAGGAAGCCGCTGAAAAGGCAGCGCGGGATAGCGTGAACAAGAAAGAGGGCGAAGCATGATCAACCAGTTCGTCCTCAAACGCGTGAAGGACTTGTTCTGGGTCCTCGCCATCTGTGCCGTCGTGATCGGCGCCGGCCGCATGATCTTTGGCCTGGGCGCGTCGACCAACATGATGGACACCCTGCCATGGGGTCTGTGGAAGATCTTCAACATGATCGCAGGCGCGGCGCTCGCGACGAGTGGTTTCGTCGTGGCCGCCATCGTCTACATCTTGCAGGCGAAGAAATACTATCCCGTCGCGAAACTCTCGGTGCTCCTCGGCTTCCTCGGTTACACCTCGAGCCTCGTGGCCCTGATCTTCGATATCGGCCTGCCCCACCGGGGCTGGCATCCCTTCTTCATGTGGAACCCGCACTCCTTCCTCTTCGAGGTCTTTTGGTGCGTGTCCGTCTACTGGTCTGTGACCGCTCTCGAGCTGTTGCCGATCATCAGCGAGCGCTTTCCTTTTCCGAAGGTGACGCATTTCCTGCATGACCACATGCTGCCCTTCGTTGTGCTGGGTATCACGCTCTCCACGATGCATCATAGCTCGCTGGGCTCGCTCTTTCTCGCTTCGCCGACGCGCCTGCATCCTCTCTGGCATACGATGTGGATTCCGCCGGAGTTTTTCATTTCGGCGATGGGGGCGGGACTCGCGGTTATCGTGCTGGCCCTCTTGGCCCTGGCCTGGTTGTATCGCAGGAAGCGCAATGACGATGTGACGGCAAGACTGGCGGGCGTTTCCGGCGTGCTGCTGGCGCTCTTCCTCGCCGTGCGTCTCGTCGATTTGACCTACCACCACAAGTGGAACTACGTGTTCGGGGCGGATAGGAGCTGGGAGACCAACGTGTTCCTGGTGGAGATCGTGCTGCAGGCCATCCTGCCGGTGCTGATCTTCGCTGTGCCCCGCTTCCGGCGGAGCACGCCGATGCTGCTGATCGGCTCGGTCTCCGCCCTCGTGGGGTTGGTGATGCACCGGATCGATGTGGGCATCGTTGGCTACTTCACGAGTGCCCGCGCGGTCTACATTCCGAACCTGAGTGAGTTCCTGCTTAGCTTCGGCGTCCTGGGTGCTGCCGGCTTGGGTTTCTTCTTCCTGATCGAGAGATTCCCGGTCCTGTCGGGCATCGGCTTCGAGGCCGACCTGGAAGAACTGGAGAGCACCGGCGAGGAGACGGATCAGGACCCGCTGGAGAGCGGAGGCGAAGCGGCGGAGCAGGAAATGCCGGGGAGCGGAGGCGAAGAGGCGGAGCGGGAAAGGCTGGGGAGCGGAGGCGAAGAGGCGGAGCAGGACCTCCACGATCATGAGCACGACGCGCCGGTTCCCTATTGGAGCTGGGCCGAGGCGCGCCGGGTTTTCCTCGGTGAGGGAGCCCTTCGGGTGGTTGGTATCGCCCTAGTGGTCGTGCCGATTGCGCTGATCGCGCTGCGCGGGCAGGCCACCGGCGCCTACCATGCGCCCATTCATCCGGTGGAGCCTGCGGTTCAGGCGGAAGACTCGATGCGCGAGGTGCTCGTCATCGACGCAAACCGGAGCGGGGAGGCGGTCGTTTTTCCGCACAAGAAGCACCAGGACCTGTTCCAGGAGAAGTACGGAATCAGCCAGGAAGCGACCTGTGTGCGGTGCCACCATCTCGCACTCCCAGGGGATCACAACACGACCTGCCGCAGCTGCCATCGTGACATGATGCTGCCCACGGGGATGTTCAATCTCGAGCGGCATCTCGAGCGTTTCAAGGACGACCAGCAGCGCGAAAGGTTCCTCGCGCTGGACCTTGCGGATAGAGATCAGAACTTTCGCGCCTGCATGATGTGCCACGAGACAACGATGGTGGGTTTGACCGCGTACGAGAAGACCGGCTTCAGCCAAGAGGCTCCCGGCTTCGAAAACGCGATGCACGGCAAGTGCATGACCTGCCACCGTCTCGAAGAGAAGGATCCCGGTGATCCCTACAGCCTCGGCAACTGTCTCGGCTGCCACCGCCCTCCGCCGAAGGTCGAAGGGGAGACACGCGCGGAAGCGTCCGCAGACGCGGAGCCGCCGGAGCTGGATCCCGAGGACCTGAAGCGAGGCTTGCGCGGGCCGGTGTTCCTGCCGACGAGGGAGGCACAGGCCGAAGCGCAGGCTGAAGCACAGGCCGAATCGCGAGCGGAGTTCTCACCCGAGCCCGCGCACTGATCGACCGTATCGGGTGCGAGCAACGTCTCTCGATAGTTCGGTGCCAGCCACCGAACTCGGAAACGGTGGTTCGGTGCCAGCTACCGTGGTTCGGTGCCAGCTACCGAACTCAGCGCGGTGCCAGCTACCGAATTTGGGATGGTTCGGTGCCTGCCACCGAACTCGAGCTGCCTGCGACCGAACTCGAACTTGGTTCGGTGCCTGCCACCGAACTCAGAAAC
>JANTFM010000233.1 GCA_024763475.1 Acidobacteriota bacterium
GTTCAAAGAGCAGACCCTGGCAGGAAACCGCTTTCAGCGCTCTCCTGCCTGGTCCGGTCCCGGCTCCGGGGCGCATTCGCACCGATCAACCTGGGTCGGAACGAGAGGATCGAATCGAGCCTGAGGGAGAGCGGGCTGAACTCCTTGTGTTCCGGAGAGATCGGGGGCGGGAGGAAAGTAAGAACAGCGCCCAGGAACGAAAGAGGGCCGCTGATGTTTGCCCCCTCCGGTGCAGCCTGGACCGCGCTGTTTGAGAGCTCTCGAGTTGATTTCGAATGCAATGTGTTCAGAGAAAGCGTGAAGTCGTGGGCTGTAATCCCCTCGACGAAGAGTCGGCCTGGTTCGCTTCGGCCCCTGCGAAAGCGGGGAGCAATCTCCGTACTGTCAGACGGGTGGCTACCCAACTTGATGATTGACTCCGAGGTGATGCTCACCAATCGCGTCCTAACAGCGGATCCGCAGTCGCGGAGAAGTCTTGAATCGGTAGAATGGTCTTTCTTCATGGAGAATGTCATGAGCCTGAATTCCAGCGGTTTTTGCGCCGAGATCACGCAAGGTCTTCCCGCGGAACTCCCCCCGGCCCGCCCATCGAGCCATCGTGTCGAACCTGCGCCGGCCCGCAACCCCGGGTTGAGCCCGGAGGACCGAGCCCTGGCTCTCGCGAACGCCCTGCGCTATTTTCCGGCGCGGTGGCATGAGGAACTGGCTCCGGAGTTTGCGAGGGAACTCGCAGAGGACGGACACATTTATATGAGGCGTTTCCAGCCCCGATACGAGATGAAGGCGCGTCCGATAGATTCCTACCCCGCACGTTGTCAGCAAGCTGCCGCCATCATGCTCATGATCCAAAACAATCTGGATCCCGCGGTGGCCCAGTTCCCTAACGAACTGGTCACCTATGGTGGTAATGGTTCCGTGTTCCAGAACTGGGCCCAGTATCTCCTGACGATGAAGTACCTGTCGGTGATGAGCGAGGAGCAGACCTTGGTTATGTATTCGGGGCATCCCCACGGCCTCTTTCCGTCTCATCCGGCGGCGCCGCGGGTTGTTGTGAGCAACGGCATGGTGATCCCGAACTACTCCTCGTTGTCCGAGTTCGAAACCTTCAACGCACTTGGAGTCACTTCCTACGGCCAGATGACCGCTGGCAGTTACATGTACATCGGGCCCCAGGGGATCGTACATGGGACGACGATCACGCTTCTCGGAGCGGGACGACGATACCTGGGAACAGGCGACGAGGGATTGGCAGGAAAAGTCCTCGTCACCTCTGGGCTGGGCGGCATGAGTGGTGCACAGGCGAAGGCCGCGGTGATTGCGGGCAGCGTGGGCGTCGTGGCCGAGATCAACCCCGCCGCACTGCACAAGCGTCACGCGCAGGGCTGGGTCAGCGAGATCGAGATGGATCTGGACCGGCTTCTCCTGCGGGTCGATCGGGCGCGGGCCGCCAAGGAGGCTGTCTCGATCGGCTTTGGCGGCAACGTGGTTGACCTCTGGGAGCGTCTCGCCTCCGAGGGTGCCTCCGTGGATCTAGGGTCGGACCAAACCTCCCTACACAACCCGTATTTCGGCGGCTATTACCCGGCTGGTCTGAGCCTGGATGCGTCTCGCGAACTGATGAAGGCTGATCCGGTCGCGTTTCGCGAGAGGGTCCACGAGTCACTGCGCAGACAGGTGACGGCCATCAATCGCTTGGCAGGCGAGGGCATGGTGTTCTGGGATTATGGAAACGCCTTCCTCCTTAGGGCGCGAGACGCCGGCGCG
The DNA here is from genome assembly GCA_024763475.1 of Acidobacteriota bacterium. Taxonomy (GTDB): domain Bacteria; phylum Acidobacteriota; class Polarisedimenticolia; order J045; family J045; genus JANTFM01. The sequence goes on from JANTFM010000233.1 coordinate 1,765, forward strand.
GACGTCATGGGAGATCATGGAAAATTCCGCTACCCATCCTACGTCGAAGATATCATGGGTCCGGAATGTTTCGACTACGGATTCGGCCCCTTCCGCTGGGTCTGCACCTCATGCGATCCGGCCGATCTGCGGGAGACCGATCGCATCGCCGGAGAAGTCATTCAACGCCAGGCGTCGGAGGCCGGTCCAGAGAACAGGCAGCAGATGCTCGACAACCTGCGCTGGATTCAACACGCCGAGGAGAACGACTTAGTCGTCGGTTCCCAAGCTCGTATCCTCTATGCGGATCGAGAGGGTCGGCAGGCGATCGCCCTCGCATTCAACGAGGCGGTCTCCGATGGCCGGGTCCAGGCACCTGTCGTGCTCGGCCGGGACCATCACGACGTCAGTGGTACGGATTCCCCATGGCGAGAGACGGCGGACATTCGGGACGGCTCGCGTTTTTGTGCCGACATGGCAATCCATAACGTGATTGGAGATGCCTTTCGCGGAGCTACTTGGGTCAGCATCCACAACGGCGGTGGCGTGGGATGGGGTGAAGTGATCAACGGCGGTTTCGGCCTGCTTCTCGACGGGAGCCCGGAGGCCGCGTCTCGCGCTCGTGCGATGCTGTGCTGGGACGTGTCCAATGGGCTGGCTCGGCGTTCCTGGGCTCGTAGCAAGGGAGCCCGCTTTGCCGTCCAGCGGGCCATGGAACAGGAATCTCGCATGAAGGTCACGTTGGCGGAGGAGGCTGATGAGGCCGTTATCCGCGAGGCGTTGCGTGCTGCGCACTTCGACGGATAGCGATGGAAGCTCTGGTCCATGTTGCCGTGCCTGCGCCGCTTCCCGAACTCTTGGTCTATCGCGCGCCCGAAGAACTTTCCGCTGGTCTGGTCCCAGGCGTGCGGGTTCGAGTCCCTCTAGGCCGTCGTACGGTCATAGGGGTCGTTACGGCGCGGGGAGGTGAAGTACCAGAGGGCATCACGCTCAAGGACGTCATCGAGACGCTGGATGAAGCCGCGCACCCTGCGCTTCCGGCCGATCTGCTCGCGACCGTGCTCTATGGCGCGAAGTATTACCTCGCACCGCCCGGGGAGATGGTTCGTGCCGCCCTTCCTGCAGCGCTTGCGCCGAAAGGCCGGGCCTGGGCCTGCATCACCGAACGGGGCCGCGGGAAAGCGAAAACAGAGCAAACGTCCTCGCCTCTGACCTGGCTCGCGGCGCGTGCAGGGGGCAAGGCGCTAGAGAAGACCCTGCTCGAGCACGTGGAGCGCAGGAGCGATGTGGATCGGATGGTCCAGGCGGGCTGGGTCGTCCTGACTCGCGAGGATCGCAAGAGCCGGGGTGCGCCGGCCTTCCGGCGTCTGGTTGTACCCGCCGAGGGTCTCGCGGACCGTTCTGAGGAGCTTCTTGCCAGCCTCTCGCAGGCTCCAGCGCGTCAGAGGGTTCTGCGGGCTGCGCTCGAAGGCAGTCCCCGCACGAGCGCAGCACTGGCCCGCGATGCACACGTCAGTGCCTCAGTGGTGGCGGCAGTGGTCAACGCAGGCCTGCTCGTGTATCGGGAGCAAGCCCTTGAGGCCGTTCCTCTGCCAGAGGTTGTGTTTCCGGTCTCCACGCCTCATCGACTCAGTGAAGACCAACGAAACGCTTGTAAGTACATCCTCGCCAAGATCGACTCGGGTCTCTTCCAGGCGGTGCTGCTCTACGGCATTACGGGCTCAGGAAAGACCGAGGTATACCTGCGCGCCGCCGAGCATTGCCTCGCCAATCAGCGCCCCGTTCTCTTCCTGGTTCCCGAGATCGGATTGACCCCGAACCTGGCTCATGCCCTTTCGCAGCGTTTCGGAGACCAAGTGTCCGTGTTGCACTCCGGCCTCTCCAACCGGCAGCGTCACGATGCCTGGCAGCGGGCCCGCAAAGGCGCGGCGCGAATCGTCGTTGGCGCTCGCTCGGCGCTTTTTGCGCCACTATGCCGCCCCGGGCTCATTGTTGTCGACGAGGAACATGACGGGGGCTACAAGCAGGAGGAAGGCGCTCGCTACCATGCCCGTGATTTGGCTCTCGTGCGTGGGCGTGAGGCCGGAGCGGTCGTGATTCTCGGTTCCGCGACGCCCTCTCTCGAAGCTTGGGCACTGGCCGAAAGTGCCAAGGCGCAGCTACTGCGCATGCCTGCCCGGGTTGGTTCGTCTTCCCTGGCAACTGTCGAACTCGTGGACATGCGCAGGGAGTTTCGCGAGACTGGCGCAGACCGGCCGCTTTCGCGGCGGTTAGTCAGTGCTCTGGGGCAGACTCTCGAGCGGGGTGAGCAGGCGATGGTGTTGCTCAACCGCCGCGGGTATACGCGCATGCTCCATTGCCGCGCATGCGGCGAGGCCGTTGGCTGTAAAGACTGCAGTATTTCGCTGACCTGGCATCGGGTTGGTGAGCGCCTGCGCTGCCACTATTGCGGTTATCAGAGGAATCGACCCGAGACCTGTCCCAGTTGCGGTTCGAAGTTCCTGGCGGATGTCGGCTACGGGACTCAGAGAGCCGAGGAGGCAGTGCAGGCCGCACTGCCAGGCGCACGAGTTGCCCGTCTCGACCGGGATGTCGTACGCAGCGCCCGGCGCCTCGCTCAGGTGCTAGACGACTTTTCCTGTGGGCGCTCCGATGTGCTCGTGGGGACGCAAATGATCGCCAAAGGGCATCACTTCCCTCGGGTCACGCTAGTTGGCGTTCTCTCGGCGGATTCCAGTCTCGGATTACCGGATTTTCGCTCAGGAGAACGGACCTTCCAGCTCCTGACCCAAGTTGCCGGGCGCGCGGGGCGCGGCGACCGACCTGGCCGGGTGATCGTTCAGGCTTACCGCTCGGACCACCCGGCGCTGGCTGCCGCTATCGCGCAGGACTACGACGCCTTCGTAGCGTATGAGTTTCCGGGTCGCCAGCTCCAGCACTATCCTCCCGCGGCCGCCCTCGCCAACCTGATCATCCGTGATGAACGACAGGAAGCAGCGTTCGACAAGGCAGGCACGCTGGCCGATTCGATCCGCGGAGCCGGAGATCAGCAGGTCGTCGTGCTTGGCCCGACCTCGGCTCCCTTGGCGCGTCTGCGAGGAATGTGGAGGGTTCAATTGCTCGTCCGAGCCGAGCGGCGGGGACGCATCGCGGATGCCCTCCGCCGTGCCATCGCTCCCCTGCGGGATGATGCGGGTAACGCTCCGCGCTGGCTCCACGTCGATATCGATCCGCAGCGGCTTCTGTAGAGTCTTGCGGAGAAGCTACAGCAGAGCCATCCCACGCAACGGTTCCGCCGAATGTGGAAAAAGAGGATAATCTCGTGTAGCAGCTGTTGAATGCTACGTCGGGGACGTAGGAGAGGATGATGCCGAGAATCCGCTTTCAGGTGAGTGTCCTGAGCGCACTGCTAGCTGTCGCCTCGCTCGTGGGGCTGGGAGCTTGCGCGAACTTTGGTGGCAGTCTTCCGCGAGAGGAGGGGCTTCACCCCCGTTTGACGCCGTTTTCCTACATCGAGGAAGGCAAACTGATCTCCCTCGGTGTCGACACGGCGGCCGCCCGGAGGCGAGGTGATGACGAATTCATCCCCTTCGCTATCGGTATCGCGAACATCGGTCAAGGGAGGATTACTCTGACCCGAGAGTCCTTCACTCTCGTGGATGACCAAGGACGCCATTACCCGCTCGCGGGTTTTCGCGAGGTCCGTGATGCCCACGCTCAGCCGGCGATGGATTTCAGGCTCACTGAGCACTTTGCCGGTGCCTTCGCAGGGCGTTTCGACGCCTGGCCTTTGGTGAAGATGGTGTTCTTTCCCTCTGTGAGCATTCCGAGCCAGGGCATCCTGACCGAGGATCTTCAGGTTCCACGCTATCACTGGGTCTACGATATGCTCTACTTTCCTCATCCGGAGGGTCCACTGCTCGGACGCAAGTACGAGATACTCTTCAAGACCAAGGAGCTGAAGCACCCTATCGTGATCAAGTTCCGCATCCGATGATCCTGCCGACATCATCGCTGCTCTATGGGCTCGCGGATTCCAGGCAGGCGGAGCAGGCAGGACGTCTCGGCATTGGTGGCGCAGTCATCGACGTCGGAAATGGCGATGGCCTGTCCCCTGGGGAGGCGCGTCGCGTCGTTTCGGGTTTGCCGCCGATGTCTGCGCGTTTCGCATGTCTCGGCGAGGACGCGGCGCTCCCTGCAGGTTTTTGGGGTGCCGTGACCGAGTGTGGAGTCCCCCGTCCAGAAGGCGCAATGGTCCACCTTGTGCGGGTTGAACAGGAGCATTTGGATCCCTCGCTCATTCCCCACGATGCGGATGGGTTGTGGATCCGTCCCGCGTACGAGGGAAGCGGCGCGGCCACCCGCTTTGACTATCGTGCGATCGAGATGCTCTCCTTCGGGCACCGTATCATCCTCGAGGTCCCGGACGGGGCAGCCGGTGTCGAGGCCGCCATGCGCTTGGGAAGACCCTACGCTCTACTCTTTGGCGAAGCCGTATGGCATCACCCTGGGATCATCGACTTCGACCTTCTTGAGGAGGCGTTGGGGGTGGTTGCGAGCCTCAACAAGAGGAGCTTCCTCGGCTAGCGCGGATCCGGCATCAACCTAGGTCATACGAGGGCGAGTCAGGGCGGATCCGGCATCAGCCTGGGTAGTACGGGGGGTAGGGGCGAGTCGAATCAGATCCAGCATCAACCTGGGTCATGGGAGTGGGCAGCATCAACCTGGGTCAAACGAGGGCGGACAAGGTCGACTCAGGACGGATCCGGCATCAACCTGGGTAGTACGGGGGGGCAGGGGCGA
>JANTFM010000234.1 GCA_024763475.1 Acidobacteriota bacterium
GCGGTGCCGCCATCGCAGAAGACCCGTTCGAAGCCTTCCTCCGCGCTCGCGAGGGCGATCCGGTATCCTCTTTCGGAGGCATCGTCGCATTCAATCGCGAGGTGGGTCCGGTTTGTGCCAAGGAACTCGGGGCCATGTTCCTCGAGGCGATCATCGCGCCCGACTTCTCGCAGGATGCCCGGGAGATCCTCGCCCGGAAAAAGAAACTCCGCGTCCTGCAGTGGGGCGACATTCGAGACTACCGCCGCCCCGGCCTCGACATCCGCCGCGTCGCGGGCGGCCTCCTACTCCAGGAGTGGGATAAGCGAGGCTCCGAGGAGGACTGGAAGGTCGCCAGCGCGCGCAAGCCCACCAACGAGGAGTGGACCGGCATTCGTTTCGCCTGGCGCCTCATCCGGCACATCAAGTCCAACGCCATCCTCTACGCGAAAGGCAACCAGATCACGGGAGTCGGCGCGGGACAGATGAGCCGGGTCGACTCCGTCCGCATTGCGGGGGAAAAAGCGGGCGAGAAGTCGAAGGGCTCGGTCATGGCCTCCGATGCGTTTTTCCCCTTCCGCGATGGCATCGACGCGGCTCACGACGCAGGCATCACGGCGATCATCCAGCCCGGTGGCAGCATACGGGACAAGGAGGTCATCGAGGCGGCCAACGAGCACGACATCGCGATGGTGTTCTCTGGCAGGCGTCATTTCAGGCACTGAGACGGGCGCAACGACACAACTCCCGTGTCTGCAGCTCGCAGCAGAAGCTCGAAGGTAGAACCCGCCGCGCCCCTTCGATCGGGGCAGGCCGAACCCTGCCTGGATCTTCCTCGCCAGGAGGTGCAGCTACCACAGTCGACCGGCTCGCAAGTTATCTGAGCTAGTACTCTTCCGGAACAAAGGTCTGATCGGTGATCGGCGGCCGCACATATCCTGAACGCTTCGTGCGAGGCGGCAGTTCGATCTGCGCTGGAGTGAGGTCCTTGAAGGGGATGATGCTCAGCAAGTGATGGATACAGTTGAGGCGCGCCCGCTTCTTGTTATCGGCTTCGACAACGAACCACGGTGCCTGCTTGATATCGGTGTAGGCGAACATCTCGTCCTTCGCCCGGGAGTACTCCTCCCAACGCTGGCGGGACTCGAGATCCATCGGGCTGAGCTTCCAGCGCTTGGTCGGATCGTCGATACGGGCCTCGAAACGCTGCTCCTGGACCTCGTCGCTCACCGAGAACCAGTACTTCACCAGGACGACACCGGACCGGACCAGCATGCGCTCGAACTCAGGACAGGAGCGCAGGAACTCCCGGTACTCCTCGTCGGTGCAGAAGCCCATCACTCGCTCGACACCCGCTCGGTTGTACCAGCTCCGATCGAAGAGCACGATCTCACCGGCTGCCGGAAGATGGGGCACATAGCGCTGGAAGTACCACTGCGTCTTCTCACGCTCCGTCGGAGTCGCCAGGGCCACAACGCGGCAGACGCGCGGATTCAACGACTGGGTGATCCGCTTGATCACACCGCCCTTCCCCGCGGCATCCCGGCCCTCGAAGATAACAACGACCTTCAGGCCCTCCGCCTTGACCCATTCCTGGAGCTTGACGAGTTCGACCTGCAGTTTTCGCAGCTCGGCCTCGTAGTGTCCCTTGGAGATCTTCTTGACCTTCTTGCTCTTGCTCATGGTCTTCGTCTTCTTCTTGGGTTCCGTGTCGACTGCCATCGTCATGATCGTATCCTCTCGTTCGCCCGAGGGGGCTTCACTTAAACATAGTGCGGCGCACCTGCAAAGCGCACGCCCGCGTCGACCCTGCGTGCGAACGGGGTAGAATCGGGAACTTGGAGGTTGGAATGGCCGGCAAAGACAAGCATCTCGACCGACTTCACATCGACGAATCGGACCGGGCGGGAGGGAAATCCCGGGGCGGGATTTGGCTGCTCGGAATCGCGCTCATCCTAGTCATCATCAGTGTTTTCGCGTGGCGCAGCCTCGGCGGAGCGGAGCCGAAAGACCCGCCGGATCCCGCCACCCAGATCGCACCCGAGCCGGAGCCCGCGGGTCAGAGGACCGTGCTCAACGCCTCCGGCTACGTCACGGCGCGCCGGAAAGCCACGGTGTCCTCGAAGCTGACCGGCCGGGTGACCGCGGTCCTCTTCGAGGAAGGAAGCACGGTGCAGAAGGGACAGGTCCTCGCGCGCCTCGATGATTCCGAACTGAATGCCCAGCTCCAGCTCGCCCGGGCGTCCCAGCGAGCTGCCAGGAGCCTGCTCGCGGAAACCCAGGCCCTCGCGAAGGATGCCCGGCGACAGCTTGCACGGACCCAGCAGCTCGCGAAGGATGGGGTCGTGGGCCAGGCCGCCCTCGACACCGCTGCCACGACCCTCGACGCCTTGCTCGCACGCCTTGCCAACCAGGAAGAGCAGATCCGCGTCGCCGGGCAGCAGGTCGCCCTCGTGGAGACGCGGCTCGAAGACACCGTCATCCGTGCGCCCTTCGATGGTGTCGCCATCTCCAAGGATGCCCAACCCGGCGAGATGGTCTCGCCCATCAGCGCAGGAGGCGGCTACACCCGCACGGGTGTCTGCACCCTCGTCGACATGAACTCGCTCGAGATCGAGGTCGACGTCGGGGAGAGCTATATCGGCCGCATCCGGCCGGAGCAGCCGGTGCTCGCAGCGCTGGATGCCTACCCGGACTGGAAGATTCCAAGCCGCGTCATCACGATCGTCCCCACGGCCGACCGGCAGCGCGCCACGGTCCGCGTGCGCATCGCCTTCGAGACACTCGACGCGCGCATCCTGCCCGACATGGGCGTGCGGGTCACCTTCCTGGCCGGGGAGACGGAAGCGGGCGACGAGGGCTCCTGATGAACGACGCGCTGGTGCAAGTGCGCGAGGTCCACAAGGTCTACCACCGCGGGAGCGAGCGCATCGACGTGCTCGATGGCCTCTCGCTGGAGGTCCCGGAGGGAGAGTTCCTCGCGCTGATGGGCCCCTCGGGATCCGGCAAGACGACACTCTTGAACCTGATCGGCGGCCTCGACACACCGAGCGCGGGCGAGATCGTCGTCGGGCGCTCTTCACTCGGCACCCTCTCCTCAGCGAGCCTGGCATCGTGGAGAGCGGGCCACGTCGGGTTCATCTTTCAGTTCTACAATCTCCTCCCCGTGCTCAGCGCGGAAGCCAATGTCGAACTCCCACTCCTCCTGACCCGGCTCGGCCGCAGCGACCGGAGGCAGCGCGTGGCCACGGCCCTCGAAATCGTCGGCCTCAGTGACCGGGCGAAGCACTACCCGCGGCAGCTCTCCGGAGGTCAGGAGCAGCGGGTCGGCATCGCGCGCGCCCTGGTCACCGACCCGACGCTCCTGCTGTGTGATGAGCCCACCGGCGACCTCGACCGCGTGTCCGCGGAGGAAATCCTCGATCTGCTCGAGGAGCTCAGTCGTGAGCATGGCAAGACGATCATCATGGTCACCCACGACCCCGCTGCCGCCGCCCGGGCCTCGCGGGTCTTGCATCTCGACAAGGGTAGGCTCTCGCGGGAGTCCGGAACGTGAAGTTCCTCCCACTGATCCTGCGTAGCCTGCTGCGGAAGAAGACGCGTACTGTCTTCACGATTCTCTCCATCTTCGTCGCGTTCATCCTCTTCGGTTATCTCGCTGCGATCGACAGCGCCTTCGGGCTCGGCGTCGATCTGGTTGGCGAGGACCGGCTGATCCTCCAGCACAAAGTCTCCCTCGTCCAACTCCTGCCGGAGAGCTACCTCAGGCGTCTCGAAGCGGTCGACGGCATCATCTTCGTCACGCATTGCACCTGGTTCGGCGGCGTGTATCGAGACCCGAAGAACTACTTCCCCCAACTGGTGGTTCAGCCGGAACGCTACTTCAAGATGTATCCGGAGTTCCTGCTCCCAGAGGAGCAGTTGAGCGCCTGGCTGGAGGATCGCACCGGCGCCGTCGTCGGGCGGGCGACGGCGCAGCGCTACGGCTTCAAGATCGGGGATCGCGTGCCGATCCAGGGCACCTTCTGGCGCCTGGCGGATGGGGGCTCGACCTGGGAATTCACCATCCGCGGCATCTATGACGGGGCCGAAGATGGCACGGACACGACACAGTTCGTCTTCCGCTATGACTATTTCGATGAGACGCGTGTCGCCTCCGCGAAGGGCCTCGTCGGCTGGTACATGCTGCGCATTCGAGACCCCGAGCGCGCCCCGGAGATCGCCGCGAAGGTCGATGCGATGTTCGCGAATTCGTTCTACGAGACCAAGACCACCACGGAGAAGGCCTTCCTGAGGGGTTTCGCGAACCAGATCGGCAACATCGGCGCCATCCTCACCGCTGTCCTCGCAGCCGTCTTCTTCACGATCCTCCTCGTCTCGGGGAACACGATGGCGCAGTCCGTACGCGAGCGCAGCTCGGAGTTCGCCGTGCTCAAGACCCTCGGCTTCAGCGACGGGTTGGTCCTCCTGCTGGTCCTCGGCGAGTCCTTCGCACTCTCCGTGTTCGCCGGTCTCGCCGGCCTCGCCACGGCCTGGTACCTGATCTCCCTCGGGGACCCGACGGGTGGCGTGCTGCCGATCTTCTACTTCCCTCCCGAGAAACTCGTAACGGGGCTCTCCTTCATCATCCTCCTCGCCCTGCTCTCGGGGCTCTTCCCCGCGATCCAGGCCATGCGCCTGCGCATCGCCGACGCCCTGAGGAGGAGCTGATGCATCCCTTGCGCCGTGGAGCGAAGAATGTTGCACCTCGCCGATTCGGAGAACTCATGCTGCGACGCGCCGTGTATCGAACAAATACGGCACTCAATGGAACGATTTCATCGCCAGAAGTAGCGAGCAACATTCTTCGCTCCACGGGGCATCCCTTGCGCCTGCACATCGCCGACGCCCTGGGGAGGAGCTGATGCGTCCCTTGCGCCTGCTCCACCAGGTGGGGGTCGTCACGCAGTTGAGCCTGCGGACGATTCCCCAGCGCCTCGCGCCGGTCCTGGTCGCGATCGTGGGCATGGCAGGGGTCGTGGGAGTCTTCGTCGCCGTGCTATCGATTGCCGAGGGCTTCCGCGACACGATGGACTCCGCCGGCTCTGCCGAGGTCGCGATGGTCATGCGCGCCGGCTCCGACACGGAGATGTCGAGCTTCCTCCGCGGAGAGGATGCCCGCCTCGTCGCAGACGCACCCGGAGTCGCCCACGACGCCCGTGGCGCCCTCAGCTCCGCCGAGCTCTTCGTGGTCGTAGACCTCCCCAAGAAGGGGAGCGGCACGCCGGCCAACGTTCCGCTCCGGGGCGTACAGGAAGCGGCCTTCCGGGTGCACGGGAAACCCCGGATGATCGAGGGTCGGATCTTCGAAAGGGGGCGCAACGAGCTGATCGCCGGCGCCGCCGCTGCCGCGCAGTTCGACGGACTCGACGTGGGAACGACCATCACCTGGAACGGCAACCCCTGGACCGTTGTCGGCGTCTTCACGGCAGACAGCGGCCTCGCCGAGGGTGAACTCTGGTGCGATCTGCGGGTCCTCCAGGGGCTCTACCGGCGAGGCAATTCCGTGCAGTCCGTCACCGTGCGCCTGGACTCTCCCGAGGCCTTCGAAGCCTTCAAGAGCGCCCTGCACGACGATCCGCGGCTCAACGTCAAGGCGCTGCGAGCCAGCGACTATTACGCCCAACAGTCCCAGGCGCTGGTCGCCATCATCACCGGCCTCGGCTACCTCGTCGCGCTCATGATGGCCGTCGGTGCGGTCTTCGGCGCCCTGAACACGATGTACTCGGCGGTCGCATCACGAGCGCGGGAGATCGCCATCCTCCGCGCGCTCGGATTCAGCGCGCTCGCGGTCGTCGTCTCCGTCCTCGTCGAGGCCTTCCTGATCGGCCTTGTGGGAGGCATCACCGGAGGCCTCGGAGCCTACCTGCTCTTCAACGGCTACCAAGCCGCCACCCTGAACTTCCAGAGCTTCAGCCAAGTCGTCTTCACCTTCGCCGTCACCTCGAGCCTCGTGCAGCAAGGCATCGCCTGCGCCCTGCTGATGGGCCTCGCCGGTGGTCTCTTTCCCGCGGTCCGCGCCGCGCGCCTGCCGGTCGCGACGGCGCTACGGGGCCTGTAGCAGGGGGCCTCTGACGGAGCCTGGAGCGACCGTGTTTCTGCTCCGCCAAGATGCCGGCCTGGCCCTGGAGTTCGAGCAAGACGCGCAAGAGTGGATTTCCAGTTCTCGCATCCCATCTCCGGGCCGAAGATGGCCCGGAGATGGGATGCGGGAATGGGGAACGTGTTCCTGCGCGAGTCTTTGGCGTCCATAGTCCCGCCCGTGTCGCCGTATACTCTGCACTGAGCAAGGAGGACACTGGTGCCGACGACGCCCTCGGGCCGTGGCGGCCCGAAACGCTACGAGGGCTCTTCCAAAGGGGAGTTCGTCCTCTCCTCGCCACCACGGGAGGAGGAAGTCACCGCTCTGCGCGTCCTGCTGGTGTCCTCGGTCGCACGCATATGTCCACGCTGGCTCGTCGATCACGCGGAGGACATCGTCCAGAACGCCGTCATGCAGCTCTTGAA